>NZ_JBEYJU010000014.1:0-135667 GCF_040703965.1 Streptomyces sp. NPDC006655
CGCCCCCCGGGCCCTACTGATGGATCTCCGCGGCGTCGCGACGCCCGCCACCCCGCACGCCGAGCGCACGCACCGAACGCCGCTCCTTCTCCCACGGAGATCCATCAGAAGGGCCCTAGTCGAACTGGCTCGGCATCGGTGCCGGGGTCTTGCCGGAGAGTACGTCCTTGAGGCGCTGGGCGCCGTTCTGCACGGCCAGCGCGGTGCTGTCGTGGTCGACGGCGTCGAGGGCGCCGTTGGTGACGGCCGCCCCGGAGGCGCCGATCCGCAGCACCGCGACGTCCGTGACGTAGGTGACGGGCTGGCCCTCGCTGGTGCCCTGCACGGTCACCGTCAGCGCCTCCCGGTCGTCGCCCACGTTCGGGACCTGTGCCGACACGACCTGGATCGTGCGCTTGCTGCCGTCCTTGCCGGTGGCCGTGAACTGGTTGCACTTCTGCGGCAGCGTCTTCAGCCAGCCCAGCGTGGCGTTCAGGTTCGCCGAGCCGTAGTCCCCGACCTGGTACAGCATCCGGGCGGTCTCCGAGGTGAAGCCGCGCAGCCCGGAGGCGCCCGTGGCACGGCCGAGGAGGCTGTCGGAGTAGAGGCTGTCGAGCAGCCGCTGGCAGTCGGCGGCGTCGGTCTTCGCGGTCAGGAAGCCGGCCACGTCGACCTTGCCGACCAGCATGCTGTTGCGCCAGGTCGCGGCGTCCGTGGCCAGCTGCCAGTTGTCCTCGATGTCGGCCGGTGTGATCAACGCCGCCTGCGCGCCGGGCCCGGTGAGGGCGGCCGTCGCCGTCGGTGAGGCGGCGGAGCGCTCGGCGGCGGGCGAGACGGCCGCGGCTCCGGAGTCGCCGCTCCCGCCCGAACAGGCCGCGACGGCGAGCAGGGACCCCGCCGCCAGGGCCGCGGCGAGCATACGCGCGGGTCGGGACGGACGGGTCATGGCGGCTGCCTCCTCGGGAACGCGGTTCGTCCCTCCACGCCACCATCCGCTCCGGCAGCCGACCACTCGCGCGTGCCATTCGAGTGAGCGTCCCGGGGTGCCGGTGTCCCAGGCGTGGACGCCCTCTTGACGCCGCGCGGAGGCCGATCGACACTCCAGAGGGGAATCCTAGTGAAAAGGTAGGGAAAGATGGATCGGCTGCGCACGGTCACCGGCGGGGAGCGCCGGGAATGCCGTACGCCCTGGCCGACCCCTCTGCTCGTCTCCCCTCTGCTCACCTCCCGGCTGCACATCGACCTGCTCCGGGTGTGCAGCGCCATCAGCGGCACCGGTTGACCGCGCCGCGCCGCCCTCCGCGGCCCGAGCCGCACGGCGCCCCTTCCACGGCCGGGTCCGACCGCCCGCCCCCTCCGCACCGGGCCCACCCGCGCGTTCCACGGCCCGCTCCGCCCCGCCTTCCGCAGACCGACGCCACCCCCCGCTCCGCAGCCCGCCCCGACCGCCCGGCCCCTTGCCGCGACCACCGCCGTCCGCCCGTTGCCCTGACCGCCCGATGAACGCTTCCGCCGCGCGTACGTCCGCGCGCCCGTACCCGGGGAGACGCATGTCCATCACTCCGCTGACCGCCCTGCCGTCCGTCCGCACCGCCCCCGCCTTCCGGGGACGCATCGGACGGGACGCGCGCAGCGGTCACTACGCCGTGCCGGGCCGCTACCGGCTCCACCTCGCCACCGCCTGTCCCGATGGCCTCCGCATCGCCGTCGGCCACAGTCTGCTGGCCCTGGACGGCTGTTGTCCGGTCACCTTCCTGCCCGCGGTCCCGGACGGTCCCGACGGCAGCCACACGGTACTGCGCCCGCTGTACGAGGCCAGCGCCCACCGCTACTCGGGGCCGGCCCTGGCGCCGGTGCTGAGCGACGACTGGTCGGGCCGGATCGTCTCCACCCACAGCCGGGACATCCTGCGCGACCTCGACCGCCACTTCGGCGACGGTGTCACGCGCCTGTACCCGTGCGGTGCCGAGGCCGAGATCGAGGCCGTCGAGCGGCTGTGCACCGAGGACGTCGAGCAGGCCGCGCAGCGCGCCGGGCGGGAGGGCGGCGACCCGCGGGCGCTGGAGACCCTGCTCGCCGCCCTGGGCGAGCTGGAACACCGGCTGACGGGCGTCGAGTTCCTGGTCGGCGGTCGACTGACCGCAGCCGACGTCGAGTTGTGGGTGACCCTGGTGCAGCTCGACACGGTGCACCGCAACCACCTGGACGCCTCCGCCGTGCACCGCATCGCCGACCACCCGGTGCTGTGGGCCTACGCCCGGCGGCTGGCCGCGCACCCGGCCTTCGGCGCCCACCTCGACCTCGACGGCATCGCCCGTCGCCACCACGGCCGTTGCCAGGGACTGGAAGCCGCCGGCGCGGCCGTCCAGATCCTGGACTGGGCCGGGCATGCGGCGGACGCTTCCCGCAGGTGAGAGCGGTCCGAACCGTCCCGCCAACTGGACAGGCGTTGACATTCGTTCGGGTGGCTGCCTAACTTACGGACCAGAACGGTCAAGAGCGTCAGCATCAAGCCCTGGCTAGCTGACCGGCAACCCTCGCACCGCGGTGGGGTGCCCCAGGTGACGACCCGACCGAATGACGACGTTCGGTAAGCGCGCGGCCCACGGGCCACCAAGTGACAGGTGACGGACATGTACGCAGCTTCCAGCACGGCCCCGCGCCGCGCCCAGGGCTGCGTACAGCCGTACCCGAGCCCGCTCGTCGCCGACCGCGCCGTCGACCTGCTCCGTGTCAACAGCGCCCTGTGTAGCGCGTGTACCGCACCGGGCTGTGCCCGCTGTCGGGTCTGACCAGGCCTTTCCGCCCAGTCCCGCAGCTTCGCGCCTCAGCGTTCCTGACGAAAGCACCGGCCGTCCGGTGTGACGCCGTCCGCCCAGCCCCCGTGTCCCGCGCGCCCCCTGCGCCCGTGCCGTGCCCGAACACGGCCCGGTGCCGCGTGCCCGGCCGTGGGATCCGGGGTGTCCGACTCCGCCGGAGCCCGCCATGAGTGAACCCCCAGGCGCCACCCTCGCCCCCGAGGCGCCGTCCGCCGCCGACGAACCGTCAAAACCCCTCGCCGCACAGCGCGTTCTGCCACTGCGCAGGCCAGGACGCTGGATCGCCACCGCCGTCGTCCTGGTCCTGGTCGCCCAGTTCGTCCACGGACTGGTGTCCAACCCCTTCTACCAGTGGGACCGCTGGGGCTACTGGTTCCTGCGGCCGACCATCCTCGACGGGCTGGTCATCACCCTCGAAGTCACCGCCTACAGCGCGGTGCTGGGCCTCCTCGGCGGCGTCCTGCTCGCGCTGGCCCGGCTCTCGAAGAGCCCGGTGCTGCGCGCGGTCAGCTGGACCTACGTGTGGGCGCTGCGCTCCATACCGCTCATCGTCGTCCTGCTCTTCCTCTACAACTTCAGCGCCCTGTACAAGACGTTGAGCGTCGGCGTCCCCTTCGGACCGGCCTTCTTCTCCTTCGACGAGTCGAAGCTCGCCACCGACATGGCCATCGCCGTCATCGGCCTCAGCCTCAACGAGGCGGCCTACGCGGCCGAGGTGGTCCGCGGCGGCATCCTCTCGGTGGACCAGGGCCAGCACGAGGCGGCCGCCGCGCTCGGACTGCCCAAGGGCTACCAGTTCCGGAGGATCGTCTTCCCGCAGGCGCTCAGGTCGATCATCCCGAACTACGTCAACCAGCTCATCGGCCTCATCAAGAGCACCTCGCTGGTCTTCTACGTCTCGCTGCTCGACCTCTTCGGCACCGCGCAGAGCATGGGCTCCACCTACCCCGGCGACATCGTGCCGCTGCTGCTGGTGGTCACCGTCTGGTACCTGATCCTCACCAGCGTCGTCTCCGTGATCCAGTTCTACGTCGAGCGGTACTACGCCCGGGGCGCCACCCGCTCCCTGCCGCCGACCCCCTTGCAGAAACTGCGGGCCGGCCTCACCGACCTGCGCGCCCGCATCCGCCGGGAGGCCGCCGTATGACCACCACCGACACCCTGGAGACGGCCCCCGCCGCCCTGGAGATCCACGACGTCCACAAGTGGTACGGCGCCCACCGCGTCCTCGACGGCGTCGACCTGACCATCCGCCCCGGCGAGGTCACCGTCATCCTCGGCCCGTCCGGATCCGGCAAGTCCACGCTCCTCAGGGTCATCAACCACCTGGAGAAGCCCGAGATCGGCTACGTCAGCATCAACGACGAGCTGATCGGGGTGAAACGGCAGGGCGACCGACTCAAGGAGCTGAGCGAGCGCGCCATCCTGGCCCAGCGCGGCCGGATCGGCTTCGTCTTCCAGAACTTCAACCTCTTCCCGCACCTGACCGTGCTGGACAACGTGGCCGCCGCCCCCGTCGCCACCGGGAAACTGACCAAGCCCGAGGCCCAGGCGCTGGCCAAGGAACTGCTCGAACGCGTCGGCCTCGGCGAACGCGTCGGCGCCTACCCGCGGCAGCTGTCCGGCGGCCAGCAGCAGCGCGTCGCCATCGCCCGCGCCCTCGCCCTGCGTCCCGGCGTCATCCTCTTCGACGAGCCCACCTCCGCCCTCGACCCCGAACTGGTCGGGGAGGTCCTCTCCGTCATCAAGGACCTGGCCACCAGCGGCACCACCCTCGTCATCGTCACCCACGAGATCGGCTTCGCCCGCGAGATCGCCGACCGGGTGGTCTTCATCGACGACGGCAGGATCGTCGAGCAGGGGCCGCCCTCCGAGGTCCTCGACGAGCCGCGGCACGAGCGGACCAGGGACTTCCTCAGCAAGGTCCTCTGAACCGCCCCACCACAGACCTCCCCCCACGCCCTCACCCTCATCACCGGCACCGACAAGGAACGGCCATGTCTACCCACTTCACCCGACGCAGCCTGATCAGAGGCATCACCGCGGCCACCGCCGTCGCCTCCCTCGCCACCGGGCTCGCCGCCTGCGGGGGCGACAGCGACGCGGCCACCACCACCGACAACGCCAAGTCCGGCGAGGTCGTCGTGGGGCAGGTCTCCAACGGCGCCGCCACCCAGACCGCCATCAAGGTCTCCGAGGTCAAGTCCCTCAGCGCCGAACTGCCCGCCGCCGTCAGGAAGAGCGGCACCCTGAAGATCGGCATCGGCGCCCTGCCCGCCGGCTTCCCGCCCCTGGCCTTCACCGGCAGCGACCAGAAGACCCTGACCGGCTCCGAGCCGGACCTCGGCCGCCTGGTCGCCGCGGTCCTCGGACTCAAGTCCGAGGTCCAGAACTCCACCTGGGAGAACCTCTTCGTCGGCATCGACAGCGGCAAGGTCGACGTGGCCTTCTCCAACGTCACCGACACCGAGGAGCGCAAGAAGAAGTACGAGTTCGCGTCCTACCGGCAGGACAACCTCGCCTTCCTCGTGCCGAAGAAGAGCACCTGGAACTTCGACGGCAACTACGAGAACCTCGCCGGCAAGACGATCGCCGTCGGCTCCGGCACCAACCAGGAGAAGATCCTCCTGGAGTGGCAGGCGAAGCTCGCCAAGGAGGGCAAGAAGGTCACCGTCAAGCACTTCCAGGACAGCAACAGCACCTTCCTGGCGCTCGACAGCGGAAAGATCGACGCCTCCTTCGGCCCCAACCCCGGCTTCGCCTACCACAACAAGCAGACCGCCGGTAAGCCCAACGCCACCCGCACCGTGGGCACCTTCTCCGGCGCCGGCGCCAGCCTCCAGGGCCTGATCGCGGCCACCGCGAAGAAGGACAGCGGCCTCGCCAAGCCCCTCGCGGACGCCATCAACTACCTGATCAAGAACGGTCAGTACGCGCAGTGGCTCAAGGCCTACAACCTCTCCAACGAGGCCGTGGCCAAGTCCGAGGTCAACCCGCCCGGACTGCCGCTCGACAACTCGTGACCGCCCGCACCACCAGCACGCCCGCCGGCTTACCGGGAAAGGATTCCGCCTCCGTGACCGTCCAGACCGACTTCCGCGGAGGCGGAACCCCCCTCGCACCCGACACCGGCCCTCTCGACAACGCCGTCTGGTCCGCCCTCACCGGCCCGCACGCCCACCTCGCCGAGAGGGTCGGCGCTGCCGCCCGCTACCCCGACGACGTCTACGCCTACGCGGCCCTCGCCGACGCCGCCGACCCGGCCGCCTGGGCCGACCTGCGCACGCTCGTCGGCCCCGGAACGACCGTGAAGATCAAGCCGGTCGAGCAGGCACCGCCCGGCTGGGAGGTGGTCGGCGGCGGCCGGGGCGTCCAGTTCGTGGACACCGCGCTGCGCGCCGAGCCCGCACCGGAGGCGGTACGGCTCGGGCCCGCCGACGTGCCCGAGATGCTGGACCTGGTGGCGCGCACCGAGCCCGGCCCGTTCCGCACCCGGACCGTAGAGATGGGCAGCTATCTCGGCATCCGGCACCGGGGGCGGCTCATCGCCATGGCCGGGGAGAGGCTGCGGCTGCCCGGCTGGACCGAGATCAGCGCCGTCTGCACCGACCCGGAGCACCGGGGCCGGGGCCTGGCCACCCGCCTCGTCCGCGCGGTCGCCGCGGGCATCCGGGAGCGCGGCGAGACCCCGTTCCTGCACGCGGCCCCCGACAACGCGACCGCCATCCGGCTCTACGAGTCGATCGGCTTCACCGAGCGCCTGCGCGGCCGCACCCTGCTGGTGCGCAGCCCGGGAACATCCGCGGACGTCCGGCGGTTGTGAGTCATGACGAGATGTACGCGAAGCAGGACGAGGAGGTGCGGGACATGACACGTGTCGCCAGTCCCAGCCGCCGCACCGTCCTGTACGCCCGGCCGCACATCGACCTGCTGCGCGTGGCCGGCGCGCTCTGTTGCTCCTGACTTTGCTCCGCCGCGCCCCTCCCGTCCGGCGCGCCCTCTCACGGACCTCAGGAAGGCACCACTGTGTCCTCGAATCCCGCCTCCCACCTGCACCTCGCCGTCGCCCTCGACGGCACCGGCTGGCACCCCGCCTCCTGGCGCGAGCCGGTCGCCCGCCCCCGAGAGCTGTTCACCGCCGGATACTGGGCCGACCTGGTCGCCGAGGCCGAGCGCGGTCTCCTCGACTTCGTCACCATCGAGGACGGTCTGGGCCTGCAGTCCTCGCACTACGGCGAGCCGGACGGCCGCACCGACCAGGTCCGCGGCCGCCTCGACGCCGTGCTCGTCGCCTCCCGGATCGCGCCGCTCAGCCGGCACATCGGCCTGGTGCCGACGGTGATCGCCACGCACACCGAGCCGTTCCACATCTCCAAGGCCATCGCCACCCTGGACTACGTCAGCACCGGCCGCGCGGGGCTGCGGGTGCAGATCTCCGCCCGCCCGCACGAGGCGGACCACTTCGGCCGCCGTACCTTCCCGCCGATCGACCTGGCGGACCTGCGGTCCCCGGCCGGTCAGGAGCGGCTCAGCGAGCACTTCGACGAGGCGGCCGACTACGTCGAGGTGGTGCGCAGGCTCTGGGACAGCTGGGAGGACGACGCGGAGATCCGGGACGCCGCCACCGGCCGCTTCATCGACCGGGACAAGCTGCACTACATCGACTTCGAGGGCGGGAAGTTCAGCGTCAAGGGTCCCTCCATCACCCCGCGCCCGCCCCAGGGTCAGCCGCTGGTCACCGCCCTCGGCCACCAGACCGTGCCCTACCGGCTGATCGCCCGCCAGGCCGACGTCGGGTACGTCACCCCGCGCGACAGCGCCGACGCCCGCGCCGTCCTCGCCGAGATCCGCGCCGAGCAGGAGGCCGCCGGCCGGGCCGGCGACACCGTGCACGTCTTCGGCGACCTCGTGGTCTTCCTCGACGACGACCAGGCGGCGGCCGAGGCCCGCAAGGACCGCCTCGACGCCCTCGACGGCGGCGCGTACACCAGCGACGCGCGGATCTTCACCGGTACGGCGGCCGAACTCGCTGACCTCCTGGAGGAGTTCGCCGCCGCGGGCCTCAGCGGCTTCCGGCTCCGGCCCGCCGTCCTCGGCCACGACCTGCCGCGCATCACCCAGGACCTGGTCCCCGAACTCCAGCGCCGCGGCCGCTTCCGCACCGCCTACGAGGCCGACACCCTGCGCGGCCTGCTCGGGCTCGCCCGCCCCGCCAACCGCTACGCCGACGCCACCGCCTGAGCCGGAAGGACCGCACCCCCTCATGAGCAAGCCGCTGAAGCAGATCCACCTGGCCGCCCACTTCCCGGGCGTCAACAACACCACGGTGTGGAGCGACCCGGCCGCCGGCAGCCACATCGAGTTCAGCTCCTTCGCGCACTTCGCGCGGACCGCCGAACGCGCCAGGTTCGACTTCCTGTTCCTCGCCGAGGGCCTGCGCCTGCGCGAACAGGGCGGCAAGATATACGACCTGGACGTCGTCGGCCGCCCCGACACCTTCACGATCCTCGCCGCGCTGGCCGCCGTCACCGAGCACCTCGGCCTGACCGGCACCATCAACTCCACCTTCAACGAGCCCTACGAGGTGGCGCGCCAGTTCGCCAGCCTCGACCACCTCTCCGGCGGCCGGGCCGCCTGGAACGTGGTCACCTCCTGGGACGCCTTCACCGGCGAGAACTTCCGCCGCGGCGGCTTCCTGCCCCAGGAGGAGCGCTACTCCCGCGCCAAGGAGTTCCTCGCCACCGCGAACGAGCTGTTCGACTCCTGGCGCGGCGACGAGATCCTCGCCGACCAGGCGACCGGCGCCTTCCTCAGCGACGCCAAGGCCGGCTCCTTCGTCCACCGGGGCCCGCAGTTCGACATCCACGGCCAGTTCAACGTGCCGCGCTCCCCGCAGGGCCGCCCGGTGATCTTCCAGGCCGGCGAGTCCGACGAGGGCCGCGAGTTCGCCGCGTCCGGCGCCGACGCGATCTTCAGCCGGTACGCCACCCTCGAAGCCGGGCAGGCCTTCTACACCGACGTGAAGTCCCGCCTCGCCACGTACGGCCGCCGCCCCGACGAACTCCTGATCCTGCCCGCGGCCAGCTTCGTCCTCGGCGACACCGACGAGGAGGCGGAGGAGATCGCCCACCATGTGCGCCGCCAGCAGGTCAGCGGGGCGACGGCCCTCAAGCACCTGGAGTTCGTCTGGAACCGGGACCTGTCGTCGTACGACCCGGAGGGCCCGCTGCCCGACGTCGACCCGCTGGTGGGCGAGGAGCACATCTCGCGGGGCCGCGCGCAGGTCCGGATGTACCGCGACCCGATCGCCATCGCCCGTGAGTGGCGGGAGCTGGCCGAGGCCAACAAGTGGTCCATCCGTGACCTGGTGATCAACACCGGCAACCGGCAGACCTTCGTCGGCTCCCCGGCCACGGTCGCCCGCACGATCAACGACTTCGTGCAGGCGGACGTCTCCGACGGCTTCATCCTGGTCCCGCACATCACCCCCGGCGGCCTCGACACCTTCGCCGACACGGTGGTCCCGCTCCTCCAGGAACAGGGCGTGTACCGCACCGAGTACGAGGGCACCACCCTGCGCGACCACCTCGGCCTCGCCCACCCGGACGGGAAGCGGACCGAACGGGCCGCGTCGTGAAGTTCCTCGCGATCACCCTGATCGTGCACCGCCCGGACCCGGTCACCGGCATCCAGAAGCCGACCCACGACCGGTTCCGGGAGGTCCTCGACAACGCCGTGCTCGCCGAGCAACTCGGCTTCGACGGCTTCGGGGTGGGGGAGCGGCACGAGCGGCCGTTCCTCTCCTCCTCCCCGACCGTCGTGCTCAGCCACGTCGCCGCACTCACCCGCCGCATCCGGCTCTTCACGGCCGTCACCACGCTCAGCCTGCTGGACCCGGTCCGGGCCTACGAGGACTACGCCACCCTCGACCACCTCTCCGAGGGCCGCCTGGACCTGATCATCGGCAAGGGCAACGGATCCGCCCAGCGCGACCTGTTCCACGTCACCCCCGAGGACCAGTGGGACCGCAACGCCGAGAGCTACGAGGTGTTCCGGCGGATCTGGCGGCAGGACAAGGTCACCGCGGACACGCGTTTCCGGCCGCCGCTGACGGACGCCGAGGTCTGGCCGCGCCCCTACCAGCGACCCGTCCGGGTCTGGCACGGCAGTGCCACCAGCAAGGAGAGCGTCGACCTCGCCGCCCGCCACGGCGACCCGCTGTTCTCCGCGAACGTCACCCACCCCATCGAGCCCTACGCCGAGTTGATCCGGTACTACCGGGAACGCTGGGAGCACTACGGCCACGACCCGGCGGACATCGCCGTCGGCGCCGGCTCGGCGGGCACCTACGTCGCCCCCACCTCCCAGGAGGCGCTCGCCGCCTACCGCCCGATCTTCGAATCCAACCTGGCCTTCTTCCAGAAGGCCGGGCTGCCGGTGGTCTTCGAGACACTGGAGGACTTCGTCGAGCGCAGCTCGGCCCTGATCGGCAGCCCACAGCAGGTCGTCGACAAGGTGCACCGCTACCACGAGCAGTTCGGGCACACCGTGCTCCACCTGCACGCGGACGCGAGCGGCCTCACCGACACCCAGCACCGCGACTCCCTCGAACTCTTCCAGTCGGCGGTCGCGCCGACCCTGCGCAAGGACATCCCCGACCCGCCCTTCGACTGGGGCCCGGTCCTGCCCGCCGAGGAGGCGACCCGTGTCTGACATCCGCCTCGGCGTCCTCGACCTCGTGCCGATCTCCTCCGGTTCGACGGCCGCCGACGCCCTGCGCAACTCCGTCGACCTGGCCCGGCGGACCGAACAACTCGGGTACGCCCGCTACTGGTTCGCCGAGCACCACCTCAACCCCGGGGTCGCCGGCACCTCCCCCGCGGTCGTCCTCGCGCTCACCGCCGCCGCGACCACCACGATCCGGCTCGGTTCCGGCGCCGTCCAGCTCGGACACCGCACCGCCCTGTCCACGGTGGAGGAGTTCGGGCTGCTCGACGCGGTGCACCCCGGCCGCTTCGACCTGGGCCTCGGCCGCTCCGGCGGTCGCCCGCCGGGCCGGGAGGCGGCCGCCCCGACGACGACCCCGGTGGTGGACGGCCGCGCCCCGAACGGCCTCCTGATCCCGCCCCGCTTCTCCTTCGAACGCCTCCTCGGCTCACCCCGCGTCGCCCTCCAGCGCAAGCTCCTCCTGCTGCCCGGCGCCGAGTCCCAGGACTACACCGAGCAGATCGACGACGTCCTCGCCCTGCTGGCCGGCACCTACCGCTCCCCGGAGGGCGTCGAAGCGCACGTCGTGCCGGGCGAGGGGGCCGGGGTCGACGTGTGGATCCTCGGCAGCAGCGGCGGGCAGAGTGCTCGGACGGCCGGCGCCAGAGGGCTCAGGTTCGCGGCGAACTACCACGTCAGCCCGGCCACGGTCCTGGAGGCGGTGGACGGCTACCGGTCCTTCTTCGAGCCCTCCGAAACCCTCGACAAGCCCTACGTCAGCGTCTCCGCCGACGTCGTCGTCGCCGAGGACGACGCGACCGCCCGCGAACTCGCCACCGGTTACGGCCTGTGGGTGCGCAGCATCCGCACCGCCGAGGGCGCCATCCCGTTCCCGACGCCCGAGGAGGCCCGCGCCCACCGCTGGAGCGACGAGGACCGGGCACTGGTGCAGGACCGCCTCGACACCCAGTTCGTCGGCTCGCCCGGCCGGGTCGCCGACCAGCTGGCCCAGCTCCAGGATGCCACCGGCGCCGACGAGTTGCTCATCACGACGATCACCCACGACCACGCGGACCGGGTCCGCTCGTACGAACTGCTGGCCGAGGAGTGGCGCCGGCGCTGAGCCGGCCGGGAGCGGCTCAGCGGCGGGGTGCCGCCGGGGTCCGTACGCAGTACTCGTACGCCAGCCGGGCGTTGGCGGGCGAGCGGGTGACGCCGGGGGGCCATTCCACGGTGTTGCGTTGGATCCCCGTGGCCAGGTCGTGCACGGCGGTCGTGCGGTCGCTCATGCCGAGGCGTGCCAGTCGTTGTGCGTCCAGAGCGGGGCGAGGTCCGCGAGGTGGGGGGCCAGCCGTTCGTGCAGCGGGAGCAGGAGTCAGGCGGATGAGGGGCGGGGCGCTCCCCGGCCGTCCGCACCGCCGTCTGTGACCGGCCGAGGCACGTATCCCTCCCCCGAAGGCTACGTGCCTCGACCGCTTCCCCCCCGGCGCCGGACCGTGGTCCGGCCTCCGCGTCGCCGCCGTGCGCCGGCTCACCAGCACATGGCCGCCGTCTCTCCCGACCCCCACGTCGAATGGAGACGTACGCGGACGACATAGCGGCGGCCCCTGACGAGCCGCACCCTGATCCTGGCGTTGTGCGGGGTGCCCCCGTCGTCGTGGCCTGCGAGGTAGCGCGGCTCCCCGTCGCGCTCCTCGAAGACCACCACGACACAGTCGCTCTCCCCGAAGGTGCCCACGCTGTAGACGCGGGTCTCCGGCGGCTCCACCGCGAAGTCCCCCTGCTCCCCGGGGCCGAGACCGAGCGGTGCCGAGCGGAACGGCACCAGCGCCGCCGGGGCCGCGGCGGGCGGGTACCAGCGGAGCGCGAACTCCTTGTCCGACGGGGACAGCGAGCCGGACGGGTACAGCCCGTTGTGGTACTGCTCCGGCTCCAGGATCAGACCCGGCCCGAAGGGGAACTGCATCACCGACTGCGGGTCCCACACCGAGCCGTTGGCCTCGGCCGCGTCCAGCCGGCGCAGGATGTCGCGGTCCGTGCGGTCCCGGCTCCAGTGGTTCGGCGGTCCGGCGAGGTCGGCGTAGACCGCCTCGTCGTCCCAGTGGACGCCCGCGAACGGGCTCTGGTGCTCGTGCCGCATCCCGAGCGCGTGCCCGATCTCGTGCAGCGCCGTCCACCGGCCGTCGTGCTCCGTCAGGTCCCAGCCCAGGTTCATGGTGCGCTCGCCCTGACCGACCGAGAGCGCGTCCCGGCCGATCACCGACCAGGAGCCGTCACCCTGCTGGAAGCCGATCCGCAGCTCCGCCTCCGAGCGGTCGGCGACCTCGGTGAACGTCACCCCGATACCGAGGTCCTGCCACTCCCGGAAGCACTCGCGCAGCACGTCCCGCTGCTCCTCGGCACCCGCCCACGGCACCCGTCGGGTCCGCCCGGTCCCCGGGACCGGGATCACCGAGGCGTCGGTGTCGGCGTCGAGGAAGCAGTAGTGCAGAACCGTGCCGTTGACCCACATCCGCCGCCCGGCGGCGAGCGCACCGAGCCGCTCGGCGGCCAGTCCCGGCGCGAACGCCGGGGCCGACTGCCGCGGAAGCGAGCAGTAGCGTCGGTTCATGCGCCCAGCGTGCCGGGCCACCCCACCGGCCGCCTGAGTCGGCGGCTACTCAAGTCCCCCTGTATCAGAGCTGAGCAACGCGACTCGTACTCATGTGACGAGTTACGAACAGGACGCGCGAACCCTCGAACTGCCCTGGCCCTTCACCGGCCGGGAGGACGAACTGGAGCTGGTCAGGCGGTCGTCGGTGGCCGGCCGGCAGGGTGTCGTGGTGACCGGGCCGCACGGCGTCGGCAAGACCCGGCTGATCACCGAGGCCGTACGGGGCGTGGAGTGCGTCCGGGTGACCGGCACCCCCGAGACCAGCACCCTCCCGTTCGCCGCGTTCGCGCACCTGCTCCCCGACGGGGTCTCGCTGTCCGGCGCGGTGCGCCGGCTGTCCGGGGTGCGGTTGCTGGTCGTCGACGACGCCCACCTCCTCGACGAGAGCTCGGCCGCCGTCGTCCACCAGCTGGCCGTGCACGGCCGTACCCGGCTGCTGGTGGCCGCCGCCGACCCGGCTCCGGTGCGCGGCGCGGTGGCCCGGCTGTGGACCGGCGAACTCCTCACCCACCTCACGCTGGAGCCGCTGCCGTACGACGAGACCGCCCACCTGCTCGCCGGAGGTGGGCTGGAGCCGCTCACCGTGCGCCGGCTGCACCGGGTGTGCCGGGGCGATCTGCGGCTGCTGCGCGATCTGCTCGGCGCGCTGCGCGAGTCCGGCGCGCTGACCCGCGTACCGGACACCGGGGAATGGGCCTGGCGCGGCCTGCTGCCGCTCACCGCGACCGTACGGGACCGGATCCGGCCCCTGCTGGAACACCGGGATGCGGGCGAGCGCGACGCACTCGAACGCCTCGCCTTCGCCGAGCCGTTGCCGCGCCACCTCGACGACGGGCTCGACGTCGGGATCCTCGAACGCCTGGAGACGGCCGGCCTGATCCACGTCGACGAGCGGGGCACGGTCCGCCTCGCCCACCCCCTGCACGGCCCCGCCCTGCGCGCCGCGGCGGGCCGGCTGCGGGCCCGCCGGCTGGCCCGCGGCGCCGACCGCTGTGGGCCGGCCCTGAAGGAGGAGCAGGAGCTGCTGGAGGAGCGCGTCGAGCAGCTGGACGTACGGGAGGTGCCGGCCCCGGTGGGGGAGTGGCTGGCCGCGGGGGACCTGCCCGTACCGGCCGGGTACGCGGCGGTGCGTGCCCGGTACTCGTGGCTTCGGGGGGAGCTGCGAGAGGCGGCGGCGTGGGCGAGGGAGGGGCTGCGCGGGGCACCGGGCGACGCCTCCTGCCGTACCGAACTCGCCCGCGCCGCCGCCGAGTCGGGGGAAGCCGCCGTAGTGCGCGGGGACGGGGGTCTCGCGCACTACGGCGCCGTACGGCTGGGGGAGCCCGAGCGGGCCCTGGGGCGGCTGCACGGCGTGCTCGCGCGGCACGCGGAGGCCCTGGCCCGCGGCGACGGGCCCGGCCTCGACCGGGTCGCCGAAGCCCTGGCGGAGCGCGGGCTGCTGCTGTTCGCGGCGGAGGCGCACGCCCAGGCCGTCCGCGCCCACCGCGACCCGCGCGCGGCCCGCGTGTCCCGCACCCGCGCCCTCGCCCTGGCCCGCCGCTGCCAGGGCGCCCGCACCCCGGCCCTGTCCGGCCTGGTCCTCGGTGAACTCACCGCGCGCCAGCGGCAGATCGTCACCCTCGCCGCCGCGGGCCTCAGCAACCGGCAGATCGCCGACCGGCTGACCCTGTCCGTACGGACCGTGGGCAACCACCTCTACGGCGCCTACACCCGCCTCGGCGCGAGCGACCGCACGGACCTGCCGTGGCTGCTGGAGCAGCCGGACGCGCGCTCGGCGTGAGGAAGTCGCCGGCGCGGGCCGCTCCGGGACCTGACCCCCTCAGGCCGCCCCGAACGCCGCGAACGCCCACCCCGTCGCCTGGTGGAGAGCGTCGGCCGGCAGCGCGGCCCGCGCGTCGCACAGCGCCTCCGCCAACGACAGCCCGGCGCCCAGGCCCTTGTGCAGGGCCAGCATGAGGGGCACCACCGCCGCGTCGTTGACGGGCGCGCTGCTCGCCACCACCCCGGCCGTGCCCAGCGGCAGCAACGCCGTGACCAGGCCCAGGAGTTCGTCGGCGCCGACCGAGGCGAGGCGGGCCGTGTCGCAGCTGGAGAGGATGATCCGGTAGGGGCTGCGGGCGAGGCGCTCGAAGTCGTGCACGATCAGCGGGCCGTCGGCCATCAGCAGGGACGAGAACAGCGGGCTGTCCGCACGGAAGGTGCCGTGCGCCGCGATGTGCGCGAGGGCGGCCCCGTCCAGCTCGGCCAGCACCCGGGGCACCTGGGCGTCGTCCTGTTCCAGCACCCTCGCCGTCGGGTACCGGCTCGCCACCTCCGGCACCTCCGCGCCCCCGGTGGCCAGGCCGGGCCCGCGGACCAGTACCTGCCGGCCGCCCGGCGGCGGCTCGGTATCCCGGGCCCGCAGCCAGCTCCCCGCCGACGGCGACACACTGAGCACCCGCTCCCGCAGACAGGGCAGCAGCGCCCACGGCACCCGGTGCAGGGCGCCCGGCGGGACGATCACCACGGGACCGGTGCCGAGCCGGTCCGCCGCCGCGCCCAGCAACAGCTCCTCCAGGCGCCGCCCGGACGCCTCGACCACCGCCAGCCGCGCGTCCGCCCCCGGATGCGCGAGCCGCCGCAGGCCCGCCTGGACGTGCTCCGCCTCGGCCACCGCCTCCGCCAGCAAACCCCCCGCGAAGCGCCGTACCCGGCCCCGGCCGCACAGCAGCACCTGCACCCGGCCGTCCAGGACCGCGAGTTCGACCAGCAGGGTGTCGCCGAGCCGGTCGAGCAGCCGGGCCGGGGCGAACCGGGCGCCCTCACCCGCGGCGGCACCGCGGATGTGGTGGGTGCGGGAGCGGATCTCCCGTTCCAGGCGCCGCTGTTCCCGCTCCAGCGCGGGCACCGGGCGGCGCTCCCGGCGGGCCTGCTCCGCACGCGACGCGATCTCCCGGAACGCGGTCAGCGAACTGAGCAGCGCCGGATCGGCGGGCGGCCGGGTCGGGGGAGCGGACAGGACGGTGGCCCGCCAGCGTTCGCTCCACTCGAGGAGCCGGCGCGGACCGCCGTGCGCGAGGCTCGCCTGCTGCGCCAGCGCGGCCAGTTCCGCGCCCTGCGCGGTGGCCCGGGCCCGCAGCTCCGAGGCGCCCAGCGTCATCCGGTGGTCGTCGAGGACGGCCAGGCCCCGTCGGCACGCCTCCAGCACCCCCCGGCCCGAGCCCGCCGCCCGCGCGCGCAGCGCCTGCGCCGCCCAGCCGGTCATCCGGGCCAGCGGCGGACCGGCGTGCCTGCTGCGCGCGGCCACCGAGAGATGCCGCTCCGCGTCCGCCGTCCACCCCAGCGCCAGCGCGATCCGACCCGCCAGGAGCGAGGCCTCCGGCGCCGCGGGCGCCCCGAAGGACGCCAGCCGGTCGGCGACCCCCGCCGCCTCCTGCACCAGCCGTCCGGACGCGGCCCCGCCCGCCACCCGCGCCTCGATCAGCTCCAGCCGGGCATGCGTCTCCCACCAGCTGCGCCGCTGCCCCGAGAACAGCCGCACCGCGACGGCCGCACGGGCGACCGCGGTCCCCGCGTCCCCGGCCGACCGGGCGGCCCGGGCGGCGGCCAGCAGCAGCTCGGCCTTGCGGGTGGACTGCCCGCCGAGCCGGTCCAGAGTGGCGATCGCCGCGTCCGCCTCGGCCAGCGCCTCCGGCGCCAGCCCCGCCGCCATCAGCACCTCGCAGCGCGCGATGTACAGCATGAACGGCGGGGTGCCCAGCTCGGTGTACCGCTCCTCGGCCTCGGCGAGCAGCCGCAGCGCCGCCGGGACGTCCCCGGAGCGGAACGCGGCCAGGCCCCGGCTCTCCACGGCGACCGCCTTGTCGTGCTCCTGGCCCGTCGTCTCCCACAGCAGCTCCGCCGCGGTGAAGTCCGCGTCCGCCCGGTCCACCGCCCCCAGGGCCAGATGCACCGTGGCCCGCACGCTCAGCGCCCGCGCGGTCCAGATGACGTCGTCGGCCTGCCGCAGCGCCGGAATCGCCCTTCGTACGTCCTCCAGGGCCTCCTTGTGCCGGCCCAGCACCCAGCACGCGTACGCCCGCCGGTACAGCACCCTCGCCCGGGTGTGCCCGGTGCTCCGGGCCACCCCGCGCTCGATCGCGGCCAGCCCCTGCCGGGTGCGCCCCGCATGCACCAACGCGACCCCGAGGGTGCCGAGGACATCCGCCTCCCGCTCCGCGCAGTCCGCGCGGGCCGCGAAGTCACGGGCCCGGCGCAGATGGTCGAGGGCGACCCCCAGGTCCCCGAAGTCCCGTTGCCAGATGCCGATGACCTGGTGCGCCACGGACGCGTCGAGCGGCGGCGGACCGGACCTGAGGACCTGTTCCGCCCGTGCCAGGGCCTCGCCGGGGGCGGCGAACACCATCGGCAGCAGTTCCGTCACCGCATCGCTTCGCGCAGTCACTCCTCGGATGGTAGTGGCGTGGGCAGACATGCCCCACAGGTTTGACGCTGTATCAATCGGCGGCAAGGCGACTCTGACTGGAGAACGCCGTTTCACGGGGGAGGACAAGTCATGGCACCGCAACGGTTCCAGGAGCAGTTCGATCACATCCAGCGCTCCATGCCGGACGTTCCACTGGCGATGGGGCCGGAGGACTCCGCCGAGTTCCTGTACGAGAAGGGGGTCGTGCTCGCCCGCGACGGGGCGGAGGCCCGGGTCGTCGAGGACACCGTGCGCGCCCACTTCACCGCGACCGCCGGACTGGTCGCCGACCACGTCGGCAGGACCGGCCCCGAGCGCAACCGCACCGGGGTCACCCGGATCCGGGTCGGTGACCCGAACCACGGCGACCACACGGCGGACCACGCGGTCGGTCACGCGCTGCGCGCCCTGCGGGAGGCGGAGGACCGCACCGGACGCCGGATGGTCAGCCGCAACCACGTGGTCGCCACCACGAACGCCAACTCCTGCAACCCCTGCGAACCCCTGCCGGCCCTGCTCACCCAGACGCCCAACCCGGGGGCCGCACCGGGCGGTCACGACCCGGACACCGCGGTCCGCGTCCTGGTGATCGACACCGGCCTGGTGCACGACTACCGCTCCTACCCGCTGCTCGCCCACGCCCAGGGCGACCCGCAGATCACCGAGACCGACGCCGAAGGAGTCCTCCAGCAGTACGTCGGCCACGGCACGTTCATCGCCGGCCTCATCGCCGCCCTCGCCCCCAACACGGACATCACCGTCACCAACACCATGAACGACGTGGGTGCCATCCTGGAGTCCGAGTTCGGCGGCAAGCTCTTCGAGGCGGTCGACCGGCACGGCTGGCCGGACATCATCAGCCTGTCCGCCGGCACCTCGAACGGCAGCGCCGACGGACTGCTGGGCGTCGAGGCCTTCATGGAGGCCCTGCGCGGCCAGCCCACCCTGCTCGTCGCCGCGGCCGGCAACAACGGCAGCGAGACCTGCTTCTGGCCCGCCGCCTGCGCGGATCTCACCGGCTACGAGGACACCGTCCTGTCGGTGGGCGCGCTGCGCAGCGACGGCGTGTCCGGCGCCTGCTTCACCAACCACGGCGACTGGGTCGACGTCTACGCCCCCGGCGAGCTGCTCACCGGCCCGCTGGCCGGTTTCGACGCGCCCGTGCCGTACGTCTACCAGCACACCACCTACGAGGCCTGCCGGTTCG
The DNA here is from genome assembly GCF_040703965.1 of Streptomyces sp. NPDC006655. Lineage (NCBI taxonomy): Bacteria > Bacillati > Actinomycetota > Actinomycetes > Kitasatosporales > Streptomycetaceae > Streptomyces > Streptomyces sp. NPDC006655. The sequence continues at coordinate 18,810 of NZ_JBEYJU010000014.1, forward strand.
GCTTCACCTACGCCTGCACCTGCCAGTACCCGCGCCACACCGGCGTGCTGACCGACACCGGGACGACCGGCCCCGGCAAACCCGACCAAGTGATGTTCGAAGGATTCGCACAGTGGAGTGGAACATCGTTCGCCACCCCCGTGGTCGCCGGCCTCGTCGCCGACTGGATGACCACCCACCAGGAGACCGACCCGCGCGCCGCGCGGGCCCGGCTGCTCGCGGCGGCCGCGGAGTACGCCGAGGTGCGCGGGGCGCAGGTCCCGGCGCTCCGCCCGGCCACCTGGCAGCCGGTTCCGGTCGTCCACCTGGCCGCCTCGGCCTGAGTTCCGGAACACTCCCCTCCACGGCGTACGATGACTTGCCGTACACGAGGGGTGGGACCGTGGACCGAGCAGAGGTCGGCGCGCTGGTCCAGTCCGCCGTCGACGGTGACGCGGCGGCCTGGAAGGCGCTCGTGGAAGGGCTGAGCCCGCTGGTGTGGTCCGTGGTGCGCGCGCACCGGCTCTCCGACGCCGACGGGCACGAGGTGTACCAGACGGTGTGGTTCCGGTTCGCCCAGCACCTGGGCCGCATCCGGGAACCCGACAAGGCCGGTTCCTGGCTGGCCAGTACGGCCCGCAACGAATGCCTGAAGGTGATCCGGGGGCTGACCCGGCTGATGCCGACCGACGACCCCCAGGTCCTGGACCGGATCAGCGAGGACCGCACGCCCGAGCAGTCCCTGATCGACGCCGAGGAACGGGCGGCCGAGGCCGAGCGGATCCGCCTGCTCTGGCAGGAGCTGGAGGAACTCGGCGACCGGTGCAGGCAGTTGCTGCGCGTCCTGATGGCCTCGCCGCCGCCCAGCTATGTCGAGGTGTCCGTGGCGCTGGGCATCGCGGTGGGCAGCATCGGCCCGCTGCGCCAGCGCTGCCTGCGCCGGCTGCGGGCCCGGCTCGACGCGAGGGGTGCGGCGTGAACGACCTGTTCCCGGACGAAGAGGGCCACGGCGACGCCGGGTTCGACCTGGACGCCCTGGAGGAGGAGCTGCGCCAGGCGGCCGCCGTGCTCGACCCGCTCCCGGCCGGCCTGCTGCAAACGGCCATGGACGCCTATGCGTTGCACGATCTGGACGCCCGGATCGCCGAGCTGACCTTCGACTCGCTCGTCGACGCCGTCCCGGTCAGAGGAGCCGAGGACCCGCCCCGGATGCTGACCTTCCGGGCGGGCGGACTCACCGTGGACGTCGAGCTCACCGGCGAAGGACTGCTCGGCCAGGTGCTGCCCCCGCAGCCCGCGCGCGTCGAGGTGCTCGGCGGCCCGGCGGCCGGGCACCCGCTCACGGCCGACGGCATGGGGCGGTTCGCCGTCGACACCCCGCCCGCCGGACCGTTCGCGCTGCGGCTGCGGGCCGGCGGGGAAGTGATCGTCACGGAGTGGCTGCGGGCCTGAGGGGTCCGGGCCAGGTCACCAGGTGACGGGCAGGGTGCGCGGCCCGCGGATCATCGTCCTGCGGCGCCACCGCACGTCCTCGGCCGGCACCGCGAGCCGCAGCCCCGGCAACCGGTCGAGCAGGGTGTCGACCAGCAGTTCGGTCTGGAGCCGGGCGAGGACCGCGCCCGTGCAGTGGTGCGGGCCGTGGCCGAAGGCGAGATGCGGGTTGGGCTCGCGGTCCGGGACGATGCGGTCCGGGTCCGGGAAGACGGCCGGGTCGCGGTTGGCGGCGAGGTAGGAGACGTACACCGGATCGCCGGCCGCGATCCGGGTGCCGTCGGCCAGCTCGACGTCCTCCAGGGCGATCCGGGCCAGCCCCACGGTGCTGCGGTGCGGGATCCAGCGCAGCAGTTCCTCCAGGACCGGCCCGCGCTCCGCCGGCCGCTCACGCAACCGTGCCATCAGCTCCGGCCGGGTGAGCACCAGGAACAGCATCTGGCCGCAGTTGTGGGTCACCGCCTCGCCGCCGATCTGCAGCGGGCCGGCCAGTCCCACGGCCTCCTCCGCCTCGATCTCGCCCCGCGCCACGGCAGCCCCGAGCAGCGAGTACACGTCGTCGCCGGTGCTGTTCGAGCGCGCGCGCACCGTCTCGGTGATCCACCCGTACAGCCCCTGCTTGGCCGCGTCCGCGGCCTCGGCGCCGCCCGAGGTGGAGATGATCCGCCGGGTCCAGGCGTGCACCCGCTCCCGGTCCGCCTCCGGTACCCCCATCACCTCACTGACCACGGTGATCGGAAACGGCTCCAGGACCCGCGCGACCAGATCGGCGGGCGGCCCGTCCCGCACCACCCCGTCGACCAGTTCGTCGAGGAGCCGCTGGGCCCGGGGCCGCAGCCGCTTCATCGCGGAGACCGTGAAGGCGCCGGCGACCGGCTTGCGCAGCCGGTTGTGGTCGGGCTGGTCGGCCCAGGCCAGCGAGCCGGGACGCGGTGCGAAGTGCGGGGCGAGCCGGGTCACCTGCCGTCGGGTGACCGCCGCGCGGCTGAACCTCGGGTCGTTGGTGACGGTCCTGACGTCCTCGTACCGGGTGGCGAGCCACGCCCAGCCCTCGCCGAACGGCAGCCGGATCCGGGTGACGGGACCCTCCGCCATCAGGGCGGCGAGGACCGGGTCGAACTCCGTCCCCGCCAGCTCCAGCGCGGGCCACTCCCGTACCGGCGGCGCGGCCCCGCGGACGGCCGCGGCCGCCTCGGGACAGACGCTCGCGGCCACCCCGGGACAACCGGGCGGGGCGGGTTCCGCCGAGGTGCGGGCGGTCGTCTCCGTGGGCGTGGGCGCGGTCGTCTCCGTGGTCATGCCTCCACGGTCGTACGGCCCGAACCCGGTGTCCTGCGGGAGTGCTCCAGCCGGATGGGTGAACGCGGCCGGGCCGCCGCGGACTCAGCGGCCGAGGGAGTCCACCAGCGTGGCGAGCGCGGTGGCGAGCCGCCCCAGACCCGCACCGGCCGGACCGCCCGGCTCGGTCATGTACAGGTCCCGCCGGATCTCCACCATCAGCGCGCCGACCCGCGCATCCGTCCCGTAGTACTCCAGCGGTACGTAGGTCCCGCCGAACGGACTGTCCAGCCCCGTCTCCCCGCATCCCGCGAACGCCCTGCGCGCCGCCCGCGTCAGCTCCCTTGGCGTGTGGAAGCGATCCGTCCCCAGGCACACCGGTGGCCGCGGCCCCGCCCCGTGCAGCTCGTAGGGCAGCGCCAGGCTCGGGTAGGAGTGCAGGTCGATCACCACTGCCCGGCCGGTCGCGGCGAGCCGCCCGGCCACCGCTCGCGTCATCGCCGCGGCGTACGGCCGGAAGTACCGGGCGACCAACGGCTCGGGGTCGAACCCGTCGGCCCGCAGCACCTCCCGGTGCGTGGTCCGCGTGTACACCGCCCCCATCCCGACGGCGAGCATCTCCTCCCGTTCGTCGGGGAACCGCTCCGGGTCCACGACGAGCCGCGACAGCCGGTTGACGAACCGCCAGGGGGTGACGCCCGCCAGCGCGGCCGCCGCCTCCGCCAGCTCGGCCGTGTGCGCGTCCGTGATGTGGTCCAACTCCCGCTCCAGCGCGGTGTCGTCGAGTTCGATCCCGGCCCTGACCGCGGCCGGAACCGTCCGCGCCGAGTGCGGCACGTGCAGGAGCACGGGCGACTCGTCGGCGCCGGGCAGGAGTTCGTACGACGGCTGGGACACGGGCGGCTCCGGGCATCGGTGCGGACGGCGAGGAGGATCAAGGTGCCACACCGACGGCGGCGGGACCAATCAGCCGAGCAACTCCCGTACCAGCGCGCCCACCTGCCCGGTCTCGATCAGGAACCCGTCGTGGCCGTACGGCGACTCGATCAGCCGGAGCCGGTCGGCGGACGGGATCAGCGCCGCCAGCTCGGCCTGCTGGGCCGGGGGATACAGCCGGTCGGAGTCCACGCCCGCGACCAGCGTCCGGGCCGTGACCCGGGCGAGGGCCCCGCGCACCCCGCCCCGCCCGCGGCCCACGTCGTGGGCGTTCATGGCCTCCGAGAGCACCACGTAGCTGCCCGCGTCGAAGCGCCGCAGCAGCTTGGCGGCGTGGTGGTCGAGATAGGACTCGACCTGGTAGCGGCCCCCGTGGAAGGGGTCCTCGGCGCCCTGCGGGGCGCGGCCGAAGCGGGCCTGGAGCTCGGCCTCGCTCCGGTAGGTGACCTGGGCGATCCGGCGGGCCAGTCCCAGTCCCGCGTGCGGGGCGCGGCCCGTGCCGTGGTAGTCGCCGCCGTGCCAGTCGGGGTCGGCACGGATCGCGCCGAGCTGGGCGTTGGTCCAGGCGATCTGCTCGGCACCGGCCGCCGCCGTCGTGGCGAGCAGCAGCAGGGCGCCGACCCGCTCCGGGTACGACACCGCCCACTCCACGGCCCGCATCCCGCCCATGGAGCCGCCGACCACCAGCGCCCACCGCCCGACGCCCAGCGCGTCGGCGAGCCCGGCCTCCGCCGCGACCTGGTCACGCTGGGTCAGGAAGGGAAAGGCACCGCCCCACGGCCCGCGCCCTGCGGCTCGCGGGGAAGCCGGTCCGGTACTGCCCTGGCAGCCGCCCAGCACGTTCGGGGCGACCACGAACCACCGGTCGGTGTCCAGGGCCAGTCCCGGCCCGACCAGCCCGTCCCACCAGCCCGGCGTGGGATGCCCCGGTCCGGCGGGACCGGCGACGTGGCTGTCACCGGTGAGCGCGTGCAGGACGAGCACCGCGTTGGAGGCGTCCGGCGCGAGCCGGCCCCAGGTCTCGAACGCCAGCCGCACGCCGGGGAGTTCACCGCCGGCCTCCAGCGGCAGCGGGCGCCGTGCGGCATGCCACCGGCGCCGGCCGGGCGGATCCCCCTCCCGCCAGGCCCCGAAGGCCGGCGGAAGGGGAACCGCGGGACGGGGCACGGCGTTCAGGACGCCGCGTCCTTGGCGGCGCGGAAGCCGGCCTCCAGGTCGGCCTTGAGGTCGGCGAGGTTCTCGAGGCCGACCGACAGCCGCACCAGGCCCGGTGCGGTCCCGGTCGCCGTCAACTGGGCCTCGTCCAGCTGGCTGTGGGTGGTGGACGCCGGGTGGATGATCAGGCTGCGCACGTCACCGATGTTGGCGAGGTGACTGAACAGCTCGACCGCGTCCACGAACCGCTTGCCCGCCTCGATGCCGTCCCGCAGTTCGAAGGAGACGATCGCGCCGGCGCCGTTGGGCAGGTACGTCCGCCCCGCCCTGTACCAGGGGCTGGACGGCAGGCCCGGATAGTGGACGGCGGCGACCTCGTCGCGCTGTTCCAGCCACTCGGCGAGCGCCTGGGCGTTGGCCGAGTGCCGCTCCAGCCGCAGGCTGAGCGTCTCCACACCCTGGAGCAGCAGGAACGCCGAGTGCGGGGAGAGCGCCGGGCCGAGATCGCGCAGCAGCTGCACCCGCAGCTTGATCGCGAACGCGCCCGGTCCGAGCGCCGGCCAGTACCGCAGGCCGTGGTAGCTGGGGTCGGGCTCGGTGAAGTCCGGGAAGCGGTCGGCGTGGGCGCCGAAGTCGAAGGTGCCGCCGTCCACGACCACACCCGCGATCGCCGTGCCGTGCCCGCCGAGGAACTTGGTCGCGGAGTGCACCACGATGTCCGCGCCGTGCTCCAGGGGCCGCAGCAGGTACGGCGTCGGGACCGTGTTGTCCACGATCAGCGGCACCCCCGCCGCGTGCGCCACGTCCGCGACCGACCGCACGTCGAGGACGTTGCCGCGCGGGTTGCCCAGCGTCTCCGCGAACAGCGCCTTGGTGTTCGGGCGGATCGCGGCCCGCCAGGCCTCGGCGTCGTCCGGGTCGTCCACGAAGGACACCTCGATGCCGAACCTGGGCAGCGTGTGCCGGAACAGGTTGTACGTGCCGCCGTAGAGCGACGTGCTGGAGACGATGTGGTCGCCCGCGCCCGCCAGTGTCAGGATCGCCAGGGTCTCCGCGGCCTGCCCGGAGGCCAGCGCCACCGCCGCGACCCCGCCCTCCAGGGCGGCGATCCGCTGCTCGAAGACGTCCTGGGTGGGGTTGTGGATCCGGGTGTAGATGTTGCCGGGCTCGGCGAGCGCGAACAGGTCGGCGGCGTGCTGGGTGTCCCGGAAGACGAACGACGTCGTCTGGTAGATCGGCGTCGCGCGGGCGCCGGTCGTCGGGTCGGGCACGGCTCCGGCGTGGATCTGCCGGGTCTCGAACGACCAGGCCGAGGTGTCGGGCCCGGCGGGCTGCTCCGCGGGCGTGTGACCGGCGGTGACGGAGTCGATGGGCTGGCTCATGGTGCTGCTCCTCGTGCGGGAAGGCATGACCGCGTGCGCGTACGGGCACGCGTCGGCGGAACGGAGGGCGGGGGCGGGGGCCGGGCCGGAGCGTCAGCTCACGGCGGGACACCCCATGGTGGTGACACGCACGAAGTCCACGTGGCGTCGGCTCACAAGCACCGTCATGCGCCGAGCGAACCACAGCGGATCCGGACGGACCAGACACCCGCAGCGCGTGACATGCAGACTTCACGAACGAGATACACACGGCCGGCCGCGGCGGCGGTCAGGGACCGCCCGGCGGTCACGTCGCTGGCCGGCGGCGGTGACTCGTCGGCCGGGGTGAGCGGCGTGCGGGGTTCCGGCAGGCGCGGGTGAAGCGGCGCACCGCCGAGGCGGGCGACGCGATGGGGCACCTGCGGCCGCAGTGGCGGACGTCGGCGACCCACGGCAACGCCGCAGCGGCGCGGACAGGGCTCCGCCCCGGCAGGCGGGGTGCCTGCCGGGGCGGAGACTTCAGAACTTCAGGAGGCGGCTTCGGCTCAGAGCGCCGCGAGCGCCGCGTTCCAGGTCGCCGACGGGCGCATGACCGCGTCCGCCTTGGCCTTCTCCGGCTGGTAGTAGCCGCCGATGTCGACGGACGAGCCCTGGACGGCGTTCAGCTCCTCGACGATCTTCCGCTCGTTGGCGGTGAGCGTCTCGGCGAGCGGCGCGAACGCCTTGGCGAGCTCCGCGTCCTCGGTCTGCTTCGCCAGCTCCTGCGCCCAGTACAGGGACAGGTAGAAGTGGCTGCCGCGGTTGTCGATGCCGCCGACGCGACGGGTCGGGGACTTGTCCTCGTTGAGGAAGGTCGCCGTGGCCCGGTCGAGGGTGTCGGCCAGCACCTTGGCGCGGGCGTTGCCGGTGAACTCGGCGTACTGCTCGAAGGACGGCACCAGGGCGAAGAACTCGCCGAGCGAGTCCCAGCGCAGGTAGTTCTCCTTGACCAGCTGCTGGACGTGCTTGGGGGCGGAGCCGCCGGCACCGGTCTCGAACAGGCCACCGCCCGCCATCAGCGGGACGACCGACAGCATCTTGGCGCTGGTGCCCAGCTCCAGGATCGGGAAGAGGTCGGTCAGGTAGTCGCGCAGCACGTTGCCGGTGACGGAGATGGTGTTCTCGCCGCGGCGGATGCGCTCCACCGACAGCCTGGTGGCCTCCACCGGGGACAGGACACGGATGTCCAGGCCCTCGGTGTCGTGCTCCGCCAGGTACTGCTCGACCTTGGCGATCAGGTTGGCGTCGTGGGCGCGGCCCTCGTCCAGCCAGAAGACGGCCGGGTCGCCGGTGGCGCGGGCGCGGGTGACGGCCAGCTTCACCCAGTCCTTGATCGGCGCGTCCTTGGTCTGGCAGGCGCGGAAGATGTCACCGGCGGCGACCGGCTGCTCGATCAGGGCGTTGCCGGCGGCGTCGACCACGCGGACCGTGCCGGCGGTGGCGATCTCGAAGGTCTTGTCGTGGGAGCCGTACTCCTCGGCCTTCTGCGCCATCAGGCCCACGTTCGGGACCGAGCCCATGGTGGACGGGTCGAAGGCGCCGTTGGCCCGGCAGTCCTCGATCACGGCCTGGTAGACACCGGCGTAGGAGGAGTCCGGGATGACCGCGAGGGTGTCGGCCTCCTGGCCGTCCGGGCCCCACATGTGGCCGGACGTGCGGATCATGGCCGGCATCGAGGCGTCGATGATGACGTCCGAGGGGACGTGCAGGTTGGTGATGCCCTTGTCGGAGTCGACCATCGCGAGGGCCGGGCCCTCGGCGATCTCGGCGTCGAAGGAGGCCTTGATCTCGGCGCCCTCCGGCAGGTTCTCCAGGCCCTTGTAGATGCCGCCCAGGCCGTCGTTCGGGGACAGGCCGGCCGCCTTCAGGGTCTGGCCGTACTTCGCGAACGTCTTCGGGAAGAAGGCGCGCACCACGTGACCGAAGATGATCGGGTCGGAGACCTTCATCATCGTGGCCTTCAGATGCACGGAGAACAGCACGCCCTCCTGCTTGGCGCGGGCGATCTGCGCGGCCAGGAAGTCGTTGAGCTGCGCGACGTGCAGCACGGAGGCGTCGACGACCTCGCCTTCCAGGACCGGTACGGAGTCCTTGAGGACGGTGGTGGTGCCGTCCTCGGCGACCAGCTCGATCCGCAGCGTGCCGGCCTCGGAGATCACCACGGACTTCTCGGTGGAGCGGAAGTCGTTCTCGCCCATGGTGGCCACGTCGGTCTTGGACTCGGGCGTCCAGGCGCCCATGCGGTGCGGGTGGGTCTTGGCGTAGTTCTTCACCGAGGCGGGGGCGCGGCGGTCCGAGTTGCCCTCACGCAGGACCGGGTTCACGGCGGAACCCTTGACCTTGTCGTAGCGGGCGCGGATCTCGCGCTCCTCGTCGGTCTTCGGGTCGTCCGGGTAGTCCGGCAGCGCGTAGCCCTTGCCCTGGAGCTCGGCGACCGCGGCCTTCAGCTGCGGGATCGACGCCGAGATGTTCGGCAGCTTGACGATGTTGGCCTCGGGGGTCTTCGCCAGGTCGCCCAGCTCGGCCAGCGCGTCCGGGATGCGCTGGTCCTCGTTCAGGTACTCCGGGAAGTGCGCGATGATGCGCCCGGCCAGCGAGATGTCGCGGGTGTCCACGGCGACACCGGCCTGCGAGGCGTACGCCTGGACCACCGGCAGGAACGAATGCGTCGCCAGGGCCGGGGCCTCGTCTGTGTAGGTGTAGATGATGGTCGAGTCAGTCACCGGGTGCTCCGCTCCACGTCTGCAACATTGCTCGACATCAAGATATCTCTTGACCGACCCGGTCTCGACAGGGGTCCGCGACTCGGAAGATCCGACTGTCATACGACAGGCAACCGAATCGGTCACCACGGTGGTCAACAAGACGAGCCGCCACCACCGGCCGCCGGACGGACCGACCACCCGTCCGCCCAGCGAAACCCGAGTGAAAGCCGACGATGAGATATCGCACCAGAGTGACGGCCCCGGCGGTCGCCCTGCTCGGCACGGCGACCGTCCTGGCCACGGGGGCCCCGGCCCTCGCGCGTCCCTTCTCCGCGGGGGAGAAGAGGGGCGCCGCGAGGGCCGGGGGCGAGGTGCCGGCACCGGGCCCCGAGACCCTCGGCGACCCCGTCTTCCCGGCCCTCGGCAACGACGGCTACCGCGTCCGCGCCTACGACCTCGACCTCGCCTACGACGCCACGACCCGCCTCGTCGCCGGCACCGCGACCCTGCGCGTGCGCACCACCGAGAACCTGTCCCGCCTCTCCCTGGACGCTCTCGGCCTGGACATATCCGCCGTGCGCGTCGACAACCGGGCCGCCGCCTTCGAGCTGGTGGGCGAGAAGCTGCGGATCACCCCGGTCCGGCCGCTGCGCGAGTGCGACGAGGTCACGGTGTGCGTGACCTACTCGGCCGACCCGCGCCGGACCCTCCCGCACACCGCCTGGGTGCCCACCCCCGACGGCTTCGCGATCTGCCCGCAGCCGGACTCCGCGCACACCGTCTTCCCGTGCAACGACCACCCGTCGGACAAGGCGGACTTCACCTTCCGCATCACCGTCCCCAGCGGCGTGCGCGGGGTCGCGAACGGCCTGCTCACCTGCGTCGAGGACCTCCCCGGCGACCGGACGGCCTACTCGTACCGCTCCCGCTCGCCGATCGCCACCGAACTCGTCCAGATCACCGTCGGCGACTACCTGGTCAGGGACCGGCAGGGCCCGCACGGCCTGCCGCTGCGGGACGTCGTCCCCACGGCTCGGGCCGCCGCCCTGGAACCGGCGCTCGCCCTCACCCCGGGCCAGGTGGGCTGGCTGGAGGACCGGCTCGGCGTCGCCTTCCCGTTCGAGACCTACGGCCTGCTGCCCTGCAACTCCGACGACCCGGCCGCCTTCGACTTCACCGGCCTGGAGACCCAGACCCTCACCCTCTACAAGCCGAACTTCCTGCTCCAGGAGGAGGCGCGGATCGGCTCGCACATGATGCACGAGCTGGTCCACTCCTACTTCGGCAACCTGGTCTCGCCCGCCACCTGGGCCGACCTGTGGCTGAACGAGGGCCACGCCGACTTCTACGGGCTGCTCTACCGCTACGAGCGCGGCTGGCCGGACTCCCTGGGCCTCACCACCATGGAGGCCCGGATGAAGGACACCTACGCCCGCGGCGACCAGTGGCGCCACGACTCGGGGCCGGTGGCCGCCCCGAACGCGGTCGACCTCTTCGACAGCCAGCGCTACCTCGGGGGCGTCCTGACCCTGTACGCCTTCCGCGAGCTGGTCGGCGAGGACGTCTTCCACGCCGTCGAGCGCACCTTCCTGGAGCGCTTCCGCCGCCGCTCGGCCTCGACGGCGGACTACATCGCCGTGGCCTCGGAGGTCTCCGTCCAGGACCAGTCCGGTTTCCTGCGCGACTGGCTCTACGGCACGACGACCCCGCGGATGCCCGGTCACCCGGACTGGACGGTCACCCCGGTGACCCCGGCCCCGGCCACCCCGCACAGCCTGCGCGGCGGCCACCACCACGACAACTCGGCGACGCTCTAGGCGCCTCGGCAGAGGGGGCGACCCGGCAGGGGAGGCGACCCGGGCGGGGGGGCTGGTCGGGGGCTAGTCGGTGTGCGGCAGGCCGGACGGCATCCCGTCCGTGACGCGCTGCTGCGGGATCACCACGGCCCCCTGCTGGAGCGCCACCGTGCGGGCCGGGGCCGGGATGCGGATGCCCTCCTCGCGGTAGCGGCGGTGCAGGCGCTTGATGAACTCGTGCTTGATCCGGAACTGGTCGCTGAACTCGCCGACCCCGAGGATCACCGTGAAACCGATCCGCGAGTCGCCGAACGTGTGGAAGCGGATGGCCGGTTCGTGCTCCGGGACCGCGCCGGTGATCTCGGTCATCGTCTCCGCGATGACCTCGTGCGTGATCCGCTCGACGTGGTCGAGGTCGCTGTCGTAGGCCACGCCCACCTGCACCAGGATCGTCAACCGCTGCTCGGGGCGCGTGTAGTTGGTCATGTTGGTCTTCGCCAGCTGGCCGTTGGGGATGACCACCAGGTTGTTGGAGAGCTGACGGACGGTCGTCTGACGCCAGTTGATGTCCACGACGTACCCCTCCTCGCCGCTGCTCAGCTGGATGTAGTCACCCGGCTGGACGGTCTTCGAGGCGAGGATGTGGATGCCCGCGAAGAGGTTGGCGAGGGTGTCCTGGAGCGCCAGCGCGACCGCGAGACCGCCCACCCCCAGGGCGGTGAGCAGCGGCGCTATGGAGATGCCCAGCGTCTGCAACACCACCAGGAAACCGATCGCGAGGACCAGCACCCGGGTGATGTTCACGAAGATCGTGGCCGATCCCGCGACCCCGGAGCGGGACTGGGTGACCGACTGCACGAGCCCGGCGATCACCCGCGCCGCGGACACCGTCACCGCGAAGATCAGCAGCACCTGAAGGCACTGGTTCGTGTGGTGCTGGACCGTCTTCGTCAGCGGCAGCACCGCCGCCGCGGCCGCCGCGCCGCCCGCGAGCGCCGCCCACGGGACCACCGTGCGCAGCGCGTCCACGACGACGTCGTCACCGCTCCAGCGGGTCCGCTTGGCGTGCTTGGCCAGCCAGCGCAGCAGCCCGCGCGAGAGAAACGCCAGCAACAGACCCGCGGCCAGCGCGATCGAGGCCAGGACCAGGTCGTCGACGGTGAGCGCTCGGTTCACCGGTTACCTCCGTTCGGTAGTGCAACCGCTCATCCTGCCGCATCCGCACAGAGGTTCGCACCGACACCGGCTCAGACCGGCCTCGGTGCGGGGCAGTTGAAAAGCCGCCGGTCAGATGACCTTCAGTCGCACCAACGCTCCCAGGGTCAGCGCTCCCGGCAGCAACGGCACCCATACGGTGATGATCCGGTACGCCAGCACCACCGCCGTGACCACCGCCACCGGGCCGCCCGCCGCCACCAGCGCCACGATCAGCGCCGCCTCCACCGAACCCAGGCCGCCCGGCGTGGGGATCAGCGCGACCGCGACCGTGGCCGCCAGGTAGGCCAGCGCCATGTGCGCGGGCGGCAACCGAAGACCCAGCGCCTGCCCCACCGCCACCAGGCCCACCGCCTGGAGCGCGGGGAACGCCAGCGAGCCGCCCCACAGCGCCAGCGCCCGCGACGGACGCGCGTGCACCGACCTGGCCTCGCTCAGCGCGGTGCGCACGAACCGGAACACCGGCCCGCGCACCCGTCGGGCGCCGAACAGCACGCCCAGGGCCGCGGCCGACAGCGCGCAGACGGCGGCCAGCACCGGGCCGGCGTCCCCGGCGGGAAGCAGGCCGTCCAGCCGCAGCGCGTCGGGGAAGGCGAAGAAGAGGGCGGCCATCAGACCCACCCGGGCCACCGACTCGGCGAGCAGGTACAGGGCGAGCGCGGCCGAGGAGGTGGCGAGCGGCACCCCGCACACGGTCATGAACCGCAGGTTGACCGCACCCGAGCCGAGGCCCGTCGGCAGCAGGTGGTTGGCCGAGCCGGCCGCGAGCTGGGTCGCCAGCAGCCGCCAGCGCGGCAGCGGCTGGATCACCGCGCCCTGCCGGGTGAAGGCCGCGGCCACCCAGGTCAGACAGGTGGCGCCGGCGGCCGCCAGCAGCCATGGCCAGGAGGCGGACCGCAGCCGGCCGAAGCCCTCGACGAGGACCGGCCAGTGCTGCACCGCGATGACCGCGACGAGCACGAGCGGCACCAGGGTGAGGACGTGCCGCACCGGGACGCGGCGGACGAGCCGGGGGAGACGGCTCTCACGGAAGCCGGGGATTCTTTCCGCTGTCACACCCCGAGAGGTTCTCCGCGCCGGCCCAACGCCGGGTGGCGGAAGAGGAGACTCCGGATGACGGCCGGGATGCGGCTGGGGTTGCTCCGTACGGGGGGGCAGGCGAGCACACCTTGACCTCAACGAACCTTGAGGTTCTACGTTCTCCTCCATGAGTATGGAGACCACCGCCTGGATGCAGCTGCACAGCGTGATGACCGCCCAGCAGGAGCGGCGTCCGTTCGACCGGGCCACGCTGCGCCGCATCGCCGCCTTCGCCCGCCCGCACCGCGCGGGCATAGTCCGTTTCGTCCTGCTCGGGGTGGTGACCGCCCTGCTCGCCGTCGCGACCCCCGTGCTCGCCGGTCATGTCGTCGACGCGATCGTGTCGGGGCACGACGCCGGCACGGTCGTACGGCTGTCGCTGCTGATCGCGCTCGCCGCGGTCGCGGAGGCGGCGCTCGGGGTGCTCGGACGGCGGCTCTCGGCGACGCTCGGGGAGGGACTCATCCTCGACCTGCGCACGGCCGTCTTCGATCACGTGCAGCGCATGCCCGTCGCGTTCTTCACCCGCACGCGCACGGGAGCGCTGGTCAGCCGGCTCAACAACGACGTGATCGGCGCCCAGCGCGCCTTCGCGGGCACCCTCTCCGGAGTGGTCAGCAACCTGGTCACCCTGGTGCTCACGCTCGTGGTCATGCTCACCCTGTCCTGGCAGATCACCCTGCTCGCGCTGGTGCTGCTGCCGCTGTTCGTGGTGCCCGCCCGCCGGATGGGCGGCCGGATGGCCCGCATGCAGCGCGAGGCCGCCGCCCTCAACGCCGACATGGGCACCCGGATGACCGAGCGGTTCTCCGCCCCGGGCGCCACCCTGATCAAGCTCTTCGGCCGACCCGAGGAGGAGTCCGCCGAGTTCACGGCGCGCGCCGCCCGGGTCCGGGACATCGGGGTGCGCACCGCCACCGCCCAGTCGGTGTTCATGACCGCGCTGACCCTGGTCTCCTCGCTGGCCCTCGCCCTGGTCTACGGCCTCGGCGGCTGGTTCGCGCTGCGCGGCACCCTTCAGGCGGGCGCCGTCGTCTCCCTCGCCCTGCTGCTGACCCGCCTGTACGCCCCGCTCACCGCGCTCGCCGGCGCCCGCGTCGAGGTGATGAGCGCGCTGGTCAGCTTCGAGCGGGTCTTCGAAGTGCTCGATCTGAAGCCCCTGATCGAGGAGAAACCGGACGCCCGTGAGGTCCCCGACGGCCCGGTCGCCGTCGAGTTCGACGACGTCCGGTTCGCCTACCCGGCCGCCGACCAGGTCTCCCTCGCGTCACTCGAAGAGGTCGCGGTCCTCGACACGCGCGGCGGCGCCGACGTCCTGCACGGCGTCTCCTTCCGCGCCGAACCCGGCCAGACCGTCGCCCTCGTGGGTTCCTCCGGCGCCGGCAAGTCCACCATCGCCCAGCTGCTGCCCCGCCTGTACGACGTCGACGGGGGCGCCGTCCGCGTCGGCGGCGTGGACGTCCGCGACCTGACCGCGGACTCGCTGCGCGCCACCCTCGGCATGGTCACCCAGGACGGCCACCTCTTCCACGACACGGTCCGCGCCAACCTGCTGCTCGCCCGGCCCGCGGCCACCGACGACGAACTGTGGGAGGCCCTCGGCCGCGCCCGCCTGGACGAGGTCGTACGATCCCTGCCCGACGGCCTGGACACGGTGGTCGGCGAGCGCGGTTACCGGCTCTCCGGCGGTGAGCGCCAGCGCATGACCATCGCCCGGCTGCTGCTGGCCCGCCAGCGCGTCGTCATCCTCGACGAGGCCACCGCCCACCTCGACAACACCTCGGAGGCGGCCGTCCAGGAGGCGCTCACCGAGGCACTGGAAGGGCGTACGGCCGTGGTCATCGCGCACCGGCTGTCGACGGTGCGGTCCGCCGACCAGATCCTGGTGGTGGAGGCCGGGCGGATCGTGGAGCGGGGAACCCACGAGTCGTTGCTGGCGGCGGAGGGACGGTACGCGGAGCTCTACCGGACGCAGTTCGCGCAGGCGCCGGTCGTCTGAGCCGCGCGATACGGGGCGCACCTCCTTGACGCCGGTGGACTGCGACGGCACCGCCACCGCAGTCCACCTGGCGCGGCCAACCTTCTGGTCCGCCGACCGCGACCGGCCCTGGACCGGCGGCTCCGCCGACAGCTGCTCCGGCGTGGGCCAGTCGAACCGGGACCACACCCGCGTCCTCGCCGCATACACCGCCCGACCCTCCGGACCCGCGGCGGCGTGACCCGGCGGACGCACCGGGTCACCCGCCGCGAAGCGGGGTGGTGGTACGTGTGGGGCGGCGTGACCTGGATACCTGGACCAGGCGGCGGCACACCCCGTCGGGAAGACAGGCACGCCATGGACAGTGACATCCAGCGCTCCGAGACCACCCTCCGGGTCAACGGCAAACCCCACACCCTGCTCCTCGACCACCGGCGCGTCCTGCTGGACGTGCTCCGCGAGGACCTGGACCTGACCGGCGCCAAGAAGGGCTGCGACCACGGCCAGTGCGGCGCCTGCACCGTGCTGGCCGACGGACGCCGGGTGAACAGCTGCCTGCTGCTCGCCGTGTCCCTCGACGGCAGCGAGATCACCACCGTCGAAGGCCTGTCCGCCGACGGCGAGGCCCCGCACCCGCTGCAACGGGCCTTCCTCGACCGCGACGCCTTCCAGTGCGGCTACTGCACCCCCGGTCAGCTCTGCTCCGCCCTGGGCGTGCTCAGCGAGGCCGCCGCCGGGCACCCCTCGCACGTCACCGACCCGGCGGCGCCGTCCGGGCGGCCGGTCCCGCTGGACCGGACCGAGATCCGCGAGCGGCTCAGCGGCAACCTGTGCCGGTGCGGGGCCTACCCCCGGATCGTCGACGCGGTGCGGGACGTGATCCCGTGAGGTCCTTCGACTACGTCCGCGCCCGCACCCCCGAGGAGGCCGTCGAGGCCTTCATCGACCGCCCCGGCGCCCGCTACCTGGCCGGCGGCACCAACCTCGTCGACCTGATGAAACTCGGCGTCGAACGGCCCACCGCCCTCATCGACGTCAGCCGCCTCCCCCTGGACGGGGTGGCGGAACTGCCCGACGGGACACTGCGGGTCGGCGCCACCGTCCGCAACAGCGACCTCGCCGCCCACCCCCTGGTCCGCGACCGCTACCCGGTGCTGTCCCAGGCGCTGCTCGCCGGCGCCTCCGGCCAGCTGCGCAACGTCGCCACGACCGGCGGCAACCTCCTCCAGCGCACCCGCTGCAGCTACTTCCAGGACCCCGGCAAGCCCTGCAACAAACGCCGGCCGGGCAGCGGCTGCGGCGCCCTGGACGGCGTCCACCGCGACCACGCCGTCCTCGGCACCTCCCCGCACTGCATCGCCACCCACCCCTCCGACATGGCCGTCGCCCTCGCCGCCCTGGGCGCCCGCATCGAGCTGTACGGCCCCGAGGGCGCCCGCACCGTCGAGGCGACCGACTTCCACCGGCTGCCCGAGGAACACCCCGAGCGCGACACCGAGATCCGCCCCGGCGAGCTGATCACCGGGGTGCTGCTGCCCGCCGCCGCGGCCGGCGTGCCCTCGGCCTACCGCAAGGCCCGGGACCGGGCGTCGTACGCCTTCGCGCTCGCCTCCGTCGCGGTCGTACTCCGGGTCGCCGACGGGCAGGTCGGCCAGGTGGGCCTGGCCTTCGGCGCGCTCGCCCACCGCCCCTGGCGGGCCCGGGTCGCGGAGGCGGCCCTGCTGGGCGAGGCGGCCACCCCGGCGGTGTTCGCGAGCGCCGTCGACCTGGAACTCGCCGCCGCCCGCCCCCTGCCGGACAACGCCTACAAACTGCCCCTCGCCCGCAACCTCGCCCTCGACGTGCTGGCCCGGCTCACCCCGGCGCCCGCCCCGCTCCCACCCCGGAGGTAGCCATGGCCCGCACCGCCCTCGGCGACCCGGCCGAGCGCCGGGAAGGGCTCGCCAAGGTCACAGGCGCCGCCCGCTACGCCGCCGAGCACCCCCTGTCCGGCCGCGTGTTCGCCCGGGCCGTCCCCGCCGCCGTGATCCGCGGCCGGATCACCGCCGTCGACAGCGGACCCGCCCGCGCCGTCCCCGGCGTGCTCACCGTCCTCACCCACGAGAACGCCCCGCGCCTGGCCGAACCCGACGACGCCACCCTCGCCCTGCTCCAGGGTCCCGACGTACCGCACCGCGGCTGGTGCGTCGCCCTGGTCGTCGCCGAGACCCCCGAGGCGGCCCGGGCCGGCGCCGACGCCGTCCAGGTCACCTACGAGACCGCCGACCACGACGTGGTGCTCGTCCCCGGCCACCCCGCCACCCGTGCACCCGACGAGGCCAACGGCGGCCAGCCCGCCCGCCACCGGCACGGCGAGCCGGAGTCCGCCTTCGCCCGGTCCGCCGTCCGGGTGGACGTCACCTACCGCACCGGGCCCCTGCACAACCACCCGATGGAACCCCACGCCAGCACCGCCCAGTGGGACCGCGGCCGGCTGACCGTCCACACCTCCAGCCAGGGCACCAGCGACGTCCGCAGCGTGCTGGCCGGGTTGTTCGCCGTGCCCGTCGACCGGATCACCGTACGCGCCGAGCACGTCGGCGGCGGCTTCGGCTCCAAGGGCTCCGCGCGCCCGGACGTGGTCCTCGCCGCCATGGCCGCCCGCCACACCGGCCGGCCCGTCACCGTGGCCTGGCCGCGCCGCGGGATGCCCACGACGGTCGGCCACCGCGCCCCGACCCTCAACCGGCTGCGGCTGGGCGCCACCTCGGACGGGCAACTGACCGCCCTCCTGCACGACGTGACCACCCACACCTCACCGGTCAGGTCGTACGTCGAGCTGGCGGGCACCACCTCGGGCGTCATGTACGCCACGCCGAACCTGGACATCGTCCACCACGTCGTCCCGCTGGACGTACCCAGCCCGTCCTGGATGCGCGCCCCGGGCGAGGCGACCGGGATGTACGCCCTGGAGTCGGCGATCGACGAACTCGCCGACGAACTGGGCATGGACCCGATCGAGCTGCGGATCCGCAACGAACCCGACCGCGAACCCGCCGGCGGCCTGCCCTTCAGCAGCAGGCACCTCGTCGAGTGCCTGCGCGAGGGCGCCCGCCGCTTCGACTGGCACCACCACGTGCGGCGCGCCGAGGGCCCGCTGCTGATCGGCACCGGCGTGGCCGCCGCCAGCTACCCGGTCCTTGTCTCCCCGTGCACGGCCACCGCCGAGGCCAGGGCGGACGGCACCTTCCTCGTCCGGGTGAACGCCTCCGACATCGGCACCGGCGCCCGGACCGTCCTCGCCCAGATAGCCGCCGACGCCCTCGGCGCGCCCCTCGACCGGGTCCGTACCGAGATCGGCGACAGCGATCTGCCCCAGGCGCCGGTGGCCGGCGGCTCGTCCGGGACCTCGTCCTGGGGCTGGGCCGTGCACGAGGCCTGCGCCCGGCTGCTGAACCGGCTCGCCGACCACACCGGCCCGCTGCCCGAGCGCGGGCTCGGCGTCCGCGCGGACACCAGCGGACGCGCCGACGCCGACAGCTCCTACGCCCGCCACGCGTTCGGCGCCCACTTCGCCGAGGTCGCCGTGGACACCGTCACCGGCGAGGTCCGGGTCCGCCGCCTCCTCGGCGTCTACGCGGCCGGCCACATCCTCAACCCCCGTACCGCGCGCTCCCAGTTCGTCGGCGCCATGACGATGGGCCTGGGCATGGCCCTGACCGAGGGCAGCACGCTGGACCCGGCGTACGGCGACTTCGCGGAGTCCGACCTCGCCTCCTACCACGTCCCCACGCACGCCGACGTCCCCGACATCGAGGCGCACTGGATCGACGAGGACGACCCGCACCTCAATCCCATGGGAAGCAAGGGCATCGGCGAGATCGGCATCGTCGGCACCCCCGCCGCCATCGGCAACGCCGTCCACCACGCCATCGGCAGCCGCATCCGCACCCTGCCGCTGACCCCGGACCGGGTCCTCACCGCTTTGGACGCACGGTGACCCGCGCGGCGGGGGCCGGGAGCGCACCGCCGGCCCGGTGGCCGCCGCGCAGCGCGGAGGCCACGGCGGAGGCCAGGGCCATGCCCGCGGCCACGCCGAAGACGATGCCCAGGCCGTGGTGGAAGGGGCCGGAGACCAGCCGCGGGAAGAAGGTGTGCCCGGTCAGGACCGCCCGCTGGGCCGCCGAGACGTGGTCGAGGGCGCCCTCGGACGACAGCAGGTGCTGGATCGGGTTGTCGCCGAGGAACGTCGCGAACAGCGTGCTCACCGGCGGCAGCGACGCGGCGTGCGCGGCGGAGGCGGCCGGCACGCCGTGCGCCGTGAGCCCGTTCCGCAGCGTGTCCGGCAGCGCGGCGGCCAGCCCGGACACCATCAGCGAGAAGAACACCCCGATGGACAGCGCCGTACCGGAGTTCTGGAAGGTGGAGCGCATCCCCGAGGCGACGCCCCGGTACTCGGCGGGCACGCTGCCCATGATCGAGGACGTGTTGGGCGCCGAGAACATGCCCTGGCCGAGCCCGTTGAGCAGCAGCAGCGCCGCGAACGGCCCGTAGCGGAAGTCGACGGGCAGTGCCAGCAGTCCCAGGAAGGACAGGGCGACGACCAGGAGGCCCGCGGTGGAGAACAGCCGGGCCCCGAACCGGTCCGACAGATAGCCGGAGACCGGGCCCGCGACGAGGAAGCCGAGGGTGAGCGGCAGCATGAAGATGCCGGCCCACAGCGGGGTCTCCTCGAAGTCGTAGCCGTGCAGGGGCAGCCAGATGCCCTGGAGCCAGATGATCAGCATGAACTGGAGGCCACCGCGGGCGATCGCGGTCAGCAGGGCCGCCAGGTTGCCCGCGGCGAACGCCCGCACCCGGAACAGGGACAGGTCGAACATGGGCTCGGCGACCCGGGTCTCGACGACGCAGAACGCCAGCAGCAGCAGGACACCGCCGATCAGCCCGCCGAGCACCCACGGGTTGCGCCAGCCGGTGGCGCTGTCGCCGTAGGGCTGGATGCCGTAGGTGATGCCGGCCAGCAGGATGCCCGCGCCCACCGCGAAGGTGAGGTTGCCCAGCCAGTCGATCCGGCCGGGCCGGCCCGTCGAGGTCTCCCGCAGGCTCAGGTACGACCAGACGGTCCCCGTGACGCTGACCGGGACGCTCACCCAGAACACGGCACGCCAGTCGACGACGGCCAGCAGGCCGCCCGCGAGCAGACCGAGGAACTGCCCGGCCAACGCGGTGATCTGGTTGATGCCGAGGGCCATGCCGCGCTGCCGGGCCGGGAACGCGTCGGTGAGGATGGCGGCCGAGTTGGCGGTGAGCATGGACCCGCCGAACGCCTGCACGATCCGCCACAGGATCAGCCACAGGGCGCCGGCCCCCGCCCGGAACGGATCGAGCGACAGCGCGACCGAGGCGCACGCGAAGATCAGGAAGCCGAGGTTGTAGATCTTCACCCGCCCGAACATGTCGCCGAGCCGGCCGAGTACGACGACCAGCACGGCGGAGACCAGCAGGTACCCCAGGATCATCCAGAGCAGATAGCCGATGTTGCCCGGCGCGAGCGGGTCGAGGCCGATCCCGCGGAAGATCGCCGGCAGCGAGATGATCACGATCGAGGCGTCCATGGTGGCGATCAGGACGCCCAGTGTGGTGTTCGACAGCGCGACCCACTTGTAGCCGGGCCCCGGCGGAGTCTCCTGGCGGCGGGCCGAGCGCGGCGAGCCGGGCCGCGCGCCGGAGGGCGTACGCGCGCTCACAGCCGTTCCGCCAGACGTCCGAGCACGGGCAGGGCCGAGGCGAGGGCCGCCCGTTCCGCGGCGGAGAGCTCGTCGAGCACCGTCGCGAGCCGCTGCACCGACTCCGAGCGCCGCTCGGCGAGCACGGCCCGCCCGTCCTCGGTGACGGCCACGATGCTCCGCCGCCCGTCCGCGGCGTCGGGGGAACGGGTCACCAGGCCGCGTTGTCCGAGCTGGGCGAGGGTGCTGGCCATGGCCTGCGGCCGGACCCGCTCCAACTCGGCGAGCGCGCTGGGGGAGTCAGGGCCGTCGGCCGCGAGGCGCGCGAGCACGGACACCCCGGAGAGCGAGATGTCCCCCACGGCATGGGCCTGCCGCAGCCGCCGCGTCACCCGCCCGACCGCGAGCCGCAGTTCGGAGGCCAGCCGGGAGGTCTCGTCCGTCTCCATATCTACTGACACTAGGTTTATCAGCCTGGACTGTTCAATCAATCTTCAGTAAATCCGACCTGCGGGAGGCTGGGGCGGGCCTGTAAACCGGTCGGTTTCTGATGGGCCGGAATCGCGTTACCCTCGCCCCATGACCACCGACGCGAAGTCAAACTCCCGGCAGCGGCTGCTGGAGGCGGCGGCCACCCTCACGTACCGAGACGGTGTCGGCATCGGCGTCGACGCGCTGTGCAAGGCGGCGGGAGTGTCGAAGCGCTCCATGTACCAGCTGTTCGACAGCAAGGACGAACTGCTGGCGGCCAGCCTGGAGGAACGCGCCGCCGTCTACGCGGCGACGCTGCTGCCGCCGGCGGACGACGGCCGGTCACCCCGCGAGCGGATCATGCACGTCTTCGACCGGCTGGTGTCCCAGGCGGGTGCGCCGGACTTCCAGGGCTGCCGGTACCTCGCCGTGCAGATCGAGCTCAAGGACCAGAACCACCCGGCGAGCCGGGTGGCCCACCGGGTCAAGGAGGGCCTGACCGCCTTCTTCCGCGCCGAGGCCGAACGGGGTGGCGCGAGCGACCCCGAGCTGCTCGCCCGGCAGCTGATCCTGGTCTTCGACGGCGTCAGCGCCCGCGCGGGAATCAAGGCCGACACACCCGCCGGGCTGGTCGCTCCCACCGTGGCGGTGCTGCTGGACGCCGCGGACCTGCGCTGACCCGTCGACCGCTCAGTCCGCTACGCGCTTCGTGCCATGCGCTCCTCGGCCGGCGCCGTCACCCACCCCGGTGCGCGGGCCCTGATCCGCTGCCTGCCGCAGCCAGGGTCGCCCGCATCCGCTGCTCCTCGCGAGCAGAGCCGACGTCCCGCTCCAGGGGTGTGCGGCTCACGGCTGTCGCGAGGTCTTCCAAGGCCCTTTTCTGCAGTTCCGCTTCGCGCCGCACGACCGGGCTCGCCTTGTCGGCGGCGGCCTCCTCCCACGCGTGGAGGGCCTCCGCCACGCGTCCCCACTCCGGGTTCCGGTGCTCGCGCACGGCGGCTGCCGCCTTCGCGGTGTCCGTCTCCAGAGCCTCGGCGAATCGCTTCGCCTCGGGGGCGGAACGGCTGTCGGCCCGCGGGGCGTGGCCCTCCATGAGCATCGCTGCCCGGCCGAACCCCTTGAGTGCCTCCTGCGCCTCCTGCGCCTCGCGCGACGTCAGGCTCCTGGGGCGGACCGGCTCCCGCCGTGCCCGGTCGTACGCCTCCTGCCAGGTGGCACGTGCCTCCCTGCTCTCCAGCAGCGCCCTGCGCATGGCGGCGTGGTGCTCCCGGGTCGGTTCGGCGTAGTCGCGGAGCACCGCGGCCGCGTAGCGGCCGTTGGCGGCGAGCCAGTCCGCGAGCCAGTCCGCGAGCCGGCCCGGCAGCCGGGGCGTCTCCCAGGCGGGGAACACCACGTACGCCAGCATCGCGAGGGCCCCGCCGAGCAGGGCGCTCGCGCTCCTCGATCAGGAGGACGGTCTGATCCCACGGTTGCTGCACCAGGCCGGCACCGAGCCGAAGGAACTGCGCGCGGCCGTGCGTGAGGAACTCTCCCGTCGCCCGAAGGTCACCGGTCCCGGCGCGGCACCCGGCCAGGTCTTCGTCACGCAGCGCCTGTCCCGCCTGCTCGATGCCGCCGAGCGGGAGGCCAGACGACTCAAGGACGAGTACGTGTCCGTGGAGCACCTCCTGCTCGCCCTGGCCGAGGAGGGTCCGGCGACCGCCGCCGGACGCCTGCTCAAGGAGCACGGCGTGACCCGGGATTCGTTCCTGGGCGCGCTCACCCAGGTCCGCGGCAACCAGCGGGTCACCTCCGCCAACCCCGAAGTGGCCTACGAGGCTCTGGAGAAGTACGGCCGCGACCTGGTCCTCGAGGCCCGGTCCGGGCGGCTGGACCCGGTCATCGGCCGTGATGCGGAGATCCGCCGCGTCACCCAGATCCTCAGCCGCAAGACCAAGAACAACCCCGTCCTCATCGGCGACCCCGGCGTCGGCAAGACCGCCATCGTCGAGGGCCTGGCCCAGCGCATCGTGCGCGGCGACGTCCCCGAGGGCCTGCGCGACAAGACGGTGTTCGCCCTCGACATGGGCTCCCTGGTCGCCGGCGCCAAGTACCGCGGCGAGTTCGAGGAACGCCTCAAGGCCGTACTGGCCGAGGTGAAGGCCGCCCAGGGACGCATCCTGCTCTTCGTCGACGAACTCCACACCGTCGTCGGCGCGGGAGCCGCCGAAGGGGCCATGGACGCGGGCAACATGCTCAAGCCGATGCTCGCCCGCGGCGAACTCCACATGATCGGCGCCACCACCCTCGACGAGTACCGCAAGCACATCGAGAAGGACGCCGCCCTCGAACGCCGCTTCCAGCAGGTGCTGGTCGACGAGCCGAGCGTCGAGGACACCATCTCCATCCTGCGCGGACTGCGCGAACGCCTGGAGGTCTTCCACGGCGTGAAGATCCAGGACACCGCACTGGTCTCCGCGGCCACCCTCAGCCACCGCTACATCACCGACCGGTTCCTGCCCGACAAGGCCATCGACCTCGTCGACGAGGCGTGCGCCCGGCTGCGTACCGAGATCGACTCGATGCCCGCCGAACTCGACGAGATCACCCGCCGCGTCACCCGTCTGGAGATCGAGGAGGCGGCCCTGTCCAAGGAGACCGACGCCGCCAGCAGGACCCGCCTGGAGGAACTGCGCAGGGAACTGGCCGACCTGCGCGGCGAGGCCGACGCCAAGCACGCCCAGTGGGAGGCCGAACGGCAGGCCATCCGCCGCGTGCAGGAGCTGCGCCAGGAACTGGAGCAGGTCCGCCACGAGGCGGAGGAGGCCGAACGCGCCTACGACCTCAACCGCGCCGCCGAACTCCGCTACGGACGCCTTCAGGACCTGGAGCGCCGGCTGAAGGCAGAGGAGGAGCAACTGGCCGCCAAACAGGGGCAGAACCGGCTGCTGCGCGAGGTCGTCACCGAGGAGGAGATCGCCGAGATCGTCGCCGCCTGGACCGGCATCCCCGTCGCCCGCCTCCAGGAGGGCGAACGCGAGAAGCTGCTGCGCCTCGACGAGATCCTGCGCGAGCGCGTCATCGGCCAGGACGAGGCCGTGAAACTCGTCGCCGACGCCATCATCCGCGCCCGCTCCGGCATCCGTGACCCGCGCCGCCCCATCGGCTCGTTCATCTTCCTCGGGCCCACCGGCGTCGGGAAGACCGAGCTGGCCAAGACCCTCGCGGCGGCCCTGTTCGACTCCGAGGAGAACATGGTCCGCCTCGACATGAGCGAGTACCAGGAGCGGCACACCGTCAGCCGGCTCATGGGCGCACCGCCCGGATACATCGGCTACGAGGAAGGCGGACAGCTCACCGAGGCCGTACGCCGCAAGCCGTACTCGGTCGTGCTGTTCGACGAGATCGAGAAGGCGCACACCGATGTCTTCAACACCCTGTTGCAGGTCCTCGACGACGGCCGCATCACCGACTCCCAGGGCCGCACCGTCGACTTCCGCAACACCGTGATCATCATGACGTCCAACATCGGCTCCGAGCACCTCCTCGACGGCGCCACCGCCGAGGGCGAGATCAAGCCGGACGCCCGCGCCCTGGTGATGGGCGAGCTGCGGGGGCACTTCCGCCCGGAGTTCCTCAACCGCGTCGACGACATCGTGCTGTTCAAGCCGCTCGGCGAGCGGCAGATCGAGCGGATCGTGGAGCTTCAGTTCGACGAGCTGCGCCGCCGCCTCGCCGAACGCCGCATCACCGTCGAACTCACCGATGCCGCACGCGAGGTGATTGCCCATCAGGGTTACGACCCGGTGTACGGGGCCCGGCCGCTGCGCCGCTACATCTCCCACGAGGTCGAGACGATGATCGGCCGCGCCCTGCTGCGCGGTGACGTCCAGGACGGCGCGACGGTCCGCGTCGACGCCGAACACGGAGAACTGGTCGTGACCTACGACCAGCCCGAGGACGCGAAGGGAGCGCGGGCGGCATGAGCACGATGCAAGCGACGACCGTCAGGTGTCCCCACTGCGGGCGCACCAACCGGGTGCCCGTGGCCGCGGAGGGCCGCCCCAGGTGCGGTCACTGCAAGCAGCCCCTGCCGTGGCTGGTGGACGCGGGCGACGACGACTTCACCGAGGTCGCCGAGCGGGCCGACGTCCCCGTCGTGGTCGACCTGTGGGCCACCTGGTGCGGCCCCTGCCGCATGGTCAGCCCCGCACTCGAGAAGGTCGCCACCGATCTCGCCGGCCGCATCAAACTCGTCAAGGTCGACATCGACAAGAGCCCGCGACTGGCGCGGCGTTTCGAGGTCCAGGCCGTACCGACACTGCTGATCCTCGACCGGGGCGAGACGGTCGCCCGGCAGGCGGGGGCGGCACCCGCCCCCGCTCTGCGTCAGTGGGTGGAACAGTCGCTCACCGCCCGGAAAGGGTGATCCCGATGACCCTGCACACAGACCCCCACCTCGCGCTCGTCCGGCCGGTCCAGCCACTGACCCCGGAAGGGTGTCAGGAGTGCCTGAGGCTCGGCTCCCCGTGGGTCCACCTGAGGCTCTGCCTGACCTGCGGGCACGTCGGCTGTTGCGACTCCTCGCCGAACAAGCACGCCCGCAAGCACGCGGCCGCCGTCGCCCACCCGATCGTGCAGTCCTTCCAGCCCGGCGTGGACTGGCGCTGGTGCTTCGTCCACGAGGCGTTCGTCTGATGTCCGGCGACCAGTCGCCGCCGGGCGAAGAACCGGTGCCGGAGAACGCGGACGAGGCCGCCTTCTGGGAGACCCCGGACATCTACGGCGCGTATCCGCGCCTCACGGAGGACCAGACAGCACGTCTGGCGGAGCACGGGCAACGCCGGACCATGGCTGCGAACGACGTGCTGATCCGGGAGGGGGAGCGCTGCGAGACGTTCTACGTCGTCCTCAGCGGTACCGTCGCCGTCCTCGAGGACTACGGCACTCCCGAGGAGCACGTGCTGCGCGTGCACGGCCCCGGTCGCTTCATCGGCGAACTCGGCCTGCTGCACGGACAAGTGGCCTTCTACACCGCTGTCGCCAGGGAGCCGGGCGAGGTCCTCGTCCTCTCCCTGGACCAGTTGCGCCACCTGGTGTCCCAGGACCCCACCATCGGGGACCTCGTGCTGCGCGCCTGTCTGTGCCGTCGCGCGCTGCTCGTCGGACAGGGCGCCGGCTTCCGCATCATCGGCTCTCGCTACTCGCCCGACACCAGACGGCTGCGCGAGTTCGCCGTCCGCAACCGGCTGCCGCACCGCTGGATCGACCTGGAGACCGACGAGGAGGCCGAGGAACTGCTGCGCCGCTTCGGCGTCGGTCCGGCGGAGACACCACTCGTCATCTGGCGGGACACCACCTTGTTGCGCAACCCGAGCAACGCGGAACTGGCCCGGCTCATCGGCCTGCCGTCCCTGCCCGCCGGAAGCCGACACGGCGACGTCCTCATCGTGGGCTCCGGACCTGCCGGCCTCGCTGCCGCGGTGTACGCCGCCTCCGAAGGTCTGAGCACCACGGTGGCGGAGGCGATGGCCACCGGAGGCCAGGCCGGCACGTCGTCCCGCATCGAGAACCTGCTCGGCTTCCCGTCCGGCATCTCCGGCGCCGAACTCACCGAACGCGCAGTGCTCCAGGCCGAGAAATTCGGCGCCGGGATCAGCCTTCCACTGGAGGCGACCGGTCTGCACCGCAAGGACGACGACCACTACGTCGTGGCGTTCGCCGACGGCAGCGAGATCGCCGCCCGCGCCGTCGTCCTGGCCATGGGTGCCCGTTACCGCCGGCTCCGGGTGCCCGGCATCGAACGCCTGGAGGGAACGAGCGTGCACTACTCGGCGACCGTCTACGAGGCCCAGCAGTGCCGCGCCGACCCGGTGGCCGTCGTCGGCGGAGGCAACTCGGCGGGCCAGGCGGTGCTGTTCCTCGCCGGGTACGCGCCGAAGGTGCACCTGCTGGTCCGAGGAGCGAGCCTGGAGGCCAACATGTCCCGCTACCTCATCGACCAGGTCGAGCGCCATCCGCGGGTGGAGGTCATGCTGCACACCGAGGTCACCGAGGTCATCGGCCAGGAGGTGCTGGAGGAGCTCGACGTGGTCGACAACCGCACGGGCGTGCACCGCCGCCTCGCGGCGCGGAGCCTGTTCGTCTTCACCGGCGCCGAACCTCACACCGAGTGGCTCGCCGGCACCGTCGCCGTCGACTCCCGCGGCTTCGTCCTCACCGGGCCGGAGGCCCAGGAAGCCTGCACCTCTCCCGAGGTGTGGCACGGCCGCGGGCGCCCGTGCATGACCCTCGAGACCAGCCTGCCCGGGGTCTTCGCGGTGGGGGACGTCCGCAGCGGCTCGGTGAAGCGGGTGGCCTCCGCGGCCGGTGAGGGCGCGATGGCCATCCACTTCGTGCACCGGCACCTGGGGCACTCGGCCGTACCCGGCACCACGGGCACACCGGCTGCCACGGGCCACTCGGACGCCTCCCCGCGCCTCCGTCACAAGGAGTCCGCATGGCTCGCATGACCGCACGCACGACGTGACCGTACGACGGACTTGATAGCCTCAGCGGGCCAGTCGAGCCACATCCGAGGCCAGGGAATCCGGTGCGAACCCGGAACTGACGCGCAGCGGTGAGGGGGACGGGCGGGGCACGCAACGCCACTGGGAGACCGGGAAGGCGTCCCGTCCGGACGAACCCGAGTCCGAAGACCTGCTGGCACCTCCGCGCTTCGGCGTGGAGGGACGTCCGTAGGCCAGGCTCCGCGTACGAGCCCCGACCCCAGAGGCATGCCCGTGCTCCGCGCCCCCGCCCTCATCCGCACTCCGGTGTTTCTCCTCACGTCCTCCCTGCTGCTCACCGCCTGCGGCTCCTCCGGTGCCGACAGCGCGAAGTCGGCGAAGACCGCGGCCGCCGGGTACCCGGTGACCCTCGACGACTGCGGCCAGAAGGTCACCCTGACAGCGGCGCCGAAGCGGGCCGTGTCCCTCAACCAGGGCAGCACCGAGATCCTGCTCTCCCTCGGCCTCGCCGACCGCATTGCCGGTACGGCCACGTGGACCGACCCGGTGATGAAGGGCCTGGAGAAGGCGAACGCTTCCGTGCCGCGCCTCGCCGACAACGCGCCCTCCTTCGAGAAGGTCCTGGACGCCGAACCCGACCTCGTCACCGCCTCGTTCGTCTCCACCCTGGGCAAGGGCGGGGTCGCCACCCGCGCGCAGTTCGAGAAGCTGGGCGTGCCCACGTATGTCTCGCCGTCCGACTGCTCGGGCAAGGACAACGACAGCGGCGGCGACGGATCACGCAGCGAGCCGCTCACGCTCGATGTCGTGTACGGCGAGATACGTGACCTGGCACGGGCGTTCGGCGTGGAGGCGCGGGGCGAGAAGCTGGTCGCATCCCTGAAGAAGCGGGTCGGCACGGCCACCGCCGGGCTCAACGGCTCCGACGTCTCGCTCATGTACTGGTTCGCCAACTCCCGGTCGCCCTACCTCGCCGGCTGCTGCGGCGCACCGGGCGCCATCACCCGTGCGGTCGGCGCGAAGAACGCCTTCGCCGACACCCACGACGAATGGCCCCAGAGCAGCTGGGAGACGGTCGCCGACCGCGACCCCGATGTGATCGTGATCGGCGACCTGACCCGCAGGCAGCAGACCGCGGAGACCGCCGCCGCCAAGATCCGCTTCCTGGAGACCAACGCCGCCACCCGCAACCTGACCGCCGTCAAGAAGAAGTGGTACGTCCTGCTGAGCGGACAGGCGATGAACCCGTCCATCCGCACCATCGAGGGGATCGAGAAGGTCGCAGCCGGTCTGCGCGACTTCGGGCTCGCCAAGTGAGCGTGCGTGCCCTGCTGGTGACCGGTGGCGGACTGGCCGCGCTGCTCGCGTCGATCGCCGTGGCTGTGACGATCGGTCCCGCCGACATCTCCACGGCAGACGTCTGGGCGTCCGTCGCGGCCCATCTCGGCCTCGGCGAGAGCACGTTGGCGCCGCTGCGGGACGGCATCGTGTGGAACCTGCGGATGCCGCGCACGCTGCTCGCCGCCGTGTGCGGTGCCGGGCTCGCCGTGTGCGGGGCGGTGATGCAGTCCCTGCTGCGCAATCCGCTCGCCGACCCCTTCGTGCTCGGCGTGTCCTCCGGCGCGTCCACGGGAGCGGTCGCCGTGGTCGTGCTGGGCGTCGGCGGCGGAGTGATCTCCCTGTCGGCAGGCGCCTTCCTCGGCGCGCTGCTCTCCTTCGCCCTGGTGCTGCTGCTCAGCCACACCCTCGGCGGCGGCACCGACCGGGTCGTGCTGTCAGGAGTGGCGGTCATGCAGCTGTTCTCCGCGCTGACCTCGTTCACCGTCCTGACCTCAGCGGACGCCGAGACCACCCGGGGCGTCCTGTTCTGGCTGCTCGGCTCGCTCACCGCGGCCGACTGGGGACAGGTGCTGCTCTGCACGGCCGTCCTGGCCGTGGTCCTCGTCGCCTGCCTCGGGTACGCCCGTACGCTCGACGCGTTCGCCTTCGGTGAGGAGGCCGCCGCCGGACTCGGAGTCCACGTCGCCCGTACCCGCCTGGCCCTCCTCTCCGTGACCGCACTGCTCACGGCCGTCCTGGTCGGCTGCGCCGGCGCGATCGGCTTCGTCGGCCTGGTCCTGCCCCACGCCACCCGCGTCCTCACCGGCTCCGGACACGCCCGGCTGCTGCCGGTCACCGCGCTGACCGGGGCCGTCTTCCTGGTGTGGGTGGACACCCTCGCCCGTACGGTCCTCGACCCCCAGGAGGTCCCGGTGGGCGTGGTGACGTCCCTCATCGGCGTGCCGGCGTTCCTGGCCGTGCTCTACCGCGGACGGAGAAGGACATGACCAGCCTGCACGCGGACCGCGTCGTACGACGCCTCGGCGACAATATCGTCGTCGACGGCGTCACCCTCACTCTGAGCCATGGCGAGACCGTCGGCCTCCTCGGCCCCAACGGCTCAGGAAAGTCGACGCTGTTGAGACTGTTGGCCGGAGTCCTCGCCCCCACCGTCGGCGTCGTCACCTTGGACGGACGTCCCCTGGCCGATCTCGGCCGCCGCGCCACCGCCCGCCGGATCGCCACGGTCGAGCAGCATGCCGACACCCAGACCGAACTGACCGTTCACGACGTCGTCGCCCTCGGCCGCATCCCGCACCGCCGCGCCTGGGCGCCGGCCTCGGCAGCCGACGCCGATGCCGTCGCCGAAGCCCTGGCCCGCACCGGACTGACCGAGCGGGCCGGCCAGTCCTGGCACACCCTGTCCGGCGGCGAACGCCAGCGCACCCAGATCGCCCGCGCGCTCGCCCAGGAACCCCGCGAGCTCCTCCTCGACGAACCCACCAACCACCTCGACATCCAGCACCAGCTCGACCTGCTGGCACTCGTCGCGAGCCTGCGGGTCACCGCCGTCATCGCCCTGCACGACCTCAACCTCGCCGCGATGTACTGCGACCGCCTGCTCGTCCTGCGCGAGGGCCGCGCCGTCGCGGAGGGCACTCCGGCCGAGGTCCTGACGCCCACCCTCATCGAGCAGGTCTACGGCGTCCGTGCCGAGGTCGGCCACGACCCCGGCCACCCCGTGATCCGCTTTCTGCGCCCGGCCGTCCGGGACGAAGATCCCCCGAAGAGGAGTGTGACGAGCGATGCCTCGACAGCGCCCTGAAGCAATGGGCACGGAGCTCACGTCCGCCGAGCCGGCACCGTGCCGCGTCGTCGTGTGCCGGGACTGCTGCTGCGGAACCCCGAAAGTCACAGGTGTGGATCACGACCGGCAACTCGCGCGCCTTGCCGAGGAGGTACCGGTACGGGTCTCCGACTGCCTCGACGTCTGCGAGCACGCGAATGTGATCGTCGTCCAGCCTTCCGCGGCCGCACGTGCCGCCGGTGCGCGCCCGGTCTGGCTCGGACTCGTCAACGACGCGGCCGCCACCGAGGACGTCGCCGGCTGGGTACGGGCGGGTGGCCCTGGAGTCGCCCCGTGCCCCGACATCCTCGACCTCTACGTCTTCACGCCACCCCGCAGGGCGCGATGAGTACGAAGGCGGCCGGCTGCAGAGGACCGGGCATCGTCCACGAGCGTCTTCGGGTCCGACGCGCGCCAAGTAGCGTGCAGACCGCCCCTGACCTGCACAAAGCAGGCAGGGAGCAGTCTTCCAGGAGTGCGACATGCTGCGATGTTCGCCTCCTGCACTGGTACAACGACTGCTTCGCACTGGCCGTCGGCGCCCGCCACCTCGCGATGCCCGCACCAGGCGTTCGCCGTCGGAGCCCATATCCTCGGGCTCCGATTCCACCTGGAAACCGATCCCCGTGACATCGGACACTGGCTCATGGGCCACGCCGAGGCTCTTCTCGCCGCGGACACTGAGTGGCTGGACGAGGCCGGCTGCCGAGCACAACCCTCCGCACGTGGTGCCGCGAGCCGGACATTCCCCGAGCTTGGCTTTCGCAGTGCGCCTTCACCCAGTTCGTCGCGATGGCGACCTGAGCTGCCCGTAGACGTCGTCCCTGCTCGGACGGCACGGTGCAGGTAACTCTCCCTGCGATCCTTGTGGTGGGCATTGAAGGATCCCCGACGGTCCTGAGGTCAAGCGTGTGTCAGCAGACTCGGCGGGGTTACCCGCGCAATTGTCCCGGCCGTGGGCAGTCCCGGGTGATCCGGCGAACCGGCTCGACAGCGACGAGCGGCGGGGACAGGTGCCTCGCGTACGGCAGTGACGGACCTGGGTGACGCTCCCGGTCCAGGCCCGCGGGGCGGTAATCAGAATGCACGCGCCCCCAGGGAGGGCATGATGACCAAGCACACCGCGCGGACTCCGGCCATTCCAGGCGTCCTGACTGATCCACTCCGCAACCGGGGCGTGGGGTTCACGCAAGCGGACCGGGACGAGCTGGGCCTGACCGGGCGCCTGCCGTCCGCGGTACTGACGCTGGAGCAGCAGGCGCAGCGCGCGTACCAGCAGCTACAGGCCCAGGACGGTGACCTGGCCAAGAACGTGTATCTGGAGCAGCTGCACGACCGCAACGAGACTCTGTACTACAAGGTGCTCACCGATCACCTGGTGGAGTTGTTGCCGGTCGTGTACGACCCCACGGTGGGCGAGGCGATCGAGAAGTACTCCCATGAGTACCGCCGCCCGCGTGGCGTCTTCTTGTCCATCGACCGGCCCGAGGACATCGAGAAGGCCTTCGCCACGCTCCAACTCGGACCCGAGGACCTGGACCTGATCGTGTGCAGCGACGCGGAGCAGATCCTGGGCATCGGCGACTGGGGCGTGGGCGGCATTCAGATCGCGGCCGGCAAGCTGGCGGTCTACTCCGCGGCAGCCGGCATCGACCCGGCCCGCGTCATCCCCGTGTCACTGGATGTGGGAACGGACCGCGAGGAGCTGCTGAAGGACCCGCTGTACCTGGGCAACCGGCACCCCAGGGTCCGGGGCGCCGACTACGACGCGTTCATCGAGACGTACCTGCGGACGGTCTCGGCGATGTTCCCGCGTGCGCTGCTGCACTTCGAGGACTTCGGCCCCAGCAACGCCCGGCGGATCCTGGAGACCTACGGCGGCTACCGGATCTTCAACGACGACATGCAGGGCACCGGTGCGATCACCCTGGCCGCAGTCCTGTCGGCCATCAAGGTCAGCGACGTGCCGATGCGAGAGCAGAGGGTGGCGGTCTTCGGCGCGGGTACCGCCGGGGTGGGCATCGCCGACCAGCTGCGCGATGCCATGGTTCGTGACGGTGCGAGCCGCCGGGAGGCCAAGGCCCAGGTCTGGCTGATCGACAAGCCGGGCCTGCTCACCCGCGACACAAGTGACCTGCGTGACTTCCAGCAGCCCTACGCACGCGATCCGTCGGAGGTCGCCGACTGGCCGGAGGAGGACGGCGGGATCTCCCTGCTGGAAACCGTCAAGCAGGTCAAGCCGACGATCCTGCTGGGCACCTCCACCGTGCACGGGGCGTTCACCCGCGAGGTCGTCGAGGCCATGGCCGAGGGCACCGAGCGTCCGGTCATCCTCCCGCTGTCCAACCCGACCTCGCGCATCGAGGCCATGCCGGCCGACGTCATCGCCTGGTCGAAGGGCAAGGCCCTGGTCGCCGTCGGAATCCCCGTCCCGCCCGTCGAGCACGACGGGGTGACCTACGAGATCGCGCAGGCCAACAACGCGCTGCTGTATCCCGGTCTGGGCCTGGGTACGGTCGTTTCCGGCGCATCGAAGGTGACCGATGGGATGTTGCTCGCAGCTGCCCGGGCGGTGGCCGACCAGGTCGACGTCAGCGCACCCGGCGCCTCTCTGCTGCCCCCTGTGGAGAACCTGCGCAAGTCCTCCGCGATCACCGCGGCGGCGGTGGTCGAAGCGGCGGTCAGCGACAGCGTCGCCACCAGCGCGCCGGCCGATCCCGGCCAGGCCGTCCGCCAGGCCATGTGGGAGCCCGGCTACGGGAAGGGAGCGACGGCATGACCGCGCGGCAGTCGGGCGCCGGCAAGCACGAGGACACGCCGGAGGTTCTCGACGTGCCCATGGGGCTGGACGCGACCGGAACCCGGCGGGAGACGGACTCGATGGGCGCGATCGACGTACCGGCGGACCGGTACTGGGGTGCCCAGACACAGCGGTCCCTGATCCACTTCTCCATCGGGGACGACCGGATGCCCAAGGCGGTCTACCACGCCTACGGCCACGTCAAGAAGGCGGCCGCGATCCTCAACGGGCGGGCCGGGCGGCTGCCCGCCTGGAAGGCCGACCTGATCGAAAAGGTCGCTGACGAGGTCATCGCGGGCAAGCTCGACGATCACTTCCCGCTGTATGTGTGGCAGACCGGGTCCGGGACGCAGTCCAACATGAACACCAACGAGGTGATCAGCAACCGAGCGATCCAGCTGGTCGGCGGCGAGCTGGGCAGCAAGTCCCCGATCCACCCCAACGACCACGTCAACATGGGGCAGTCCTCCAACGACACCTTCCCCACCGCCATGCACGTCGCCGCGGTCAAGGCGGTCCACGAGCATCTGTTGCCCAGCGTGCAGGCGCTTCAGCGGGCGATCGAGGACAAGGCGGAGCAGTGGCGCGACGTGGTGAAGATCGGCCGCACCCATCTGGAGGATGCGGTCCCGCTCACCGTCGGACAGGAGTGGTCCGGCTACGCCCACCAACTGGCACAAGCCGTCGACCGGACCACCGCCTCCGCCGAGGGCCTGTACGAGCTCGCCGCGGGCGGCACCGCAGTCGGCACCGGGCTGAACGCCCCACCCGGCTTCGGCGAGCAGATCGCCGGCGAGATCGCCGCCGCGACCGGCTATCCCTTCCGCACCGCGGAGAACAAGTTCGCCGCCCAGGGCGGCCTGGATGCCATGGCCGGCGCCTCCTCCGGCCTGCGTGCCCTCGCCGTGCCGCTGATGAAGATCGCCAATGACATCCGGTGGCTGGCCTCAGGGCCCCGCTGCGGACTGGGCGAACTGATCCTTCCCGCCAACGAGCCGGGATCCTCGATCATGCCGGGCAAGGTCAATCCGACCCAGTGCGAGGCGATGGTCATGGTCTGCCTCCAGGTCCTCTCCGAGGACGCCGCCGTCGCCTTCGCCGCCTCACAGGGCAACTTCGAGCTCAACGCCATGCGCCCGGTCATCATCAACAACTTCCTGCACGCGGCCACCATCCTCACCGACGCCTGCGCCAACCTGCGCCAGTACTGCATCGAGGGTGCCGAGCTCCACCGCGACCAGATCGACTCCTATGTCGACCGGTCCCTCATGCTGGTCACCGCCCTCTCCCCGGTCATCGGCTACGACAAGGCATCGGCCATCGCGCACAAGGCCGACGAGGAGGGCACCACCCTGCGTGAGGCCGCACTGGACTCCGGCTCCATCAGCGCCGAGGACTTCGACCGCATCGTCAACCCGGCCGCCATGGCCCGCCCACCTCATCGATCGCAGTAGAGCCCGGTCTTCTGGCGGCGGTGGCCCCTCACCACCTCCACAGAACCCGATACGAGACCACCATCGGGCACCGCACCTTCCGCAGTCATCGGGCAGTGAGCGCAGCAGGACGCCACATGACCGGTGTCGCGTACCCCGCCGTCGGGTCGACGGCGAGGAAGCGGGCGAGGTCGGCGACCTTGGCGCCGGCATCGGCGGCCACGCCGCCTTGCGGCCTCTCGCAGGTCCGGCATCCGGTGCAACAGATCTGGACCTGGTTCGGGTTGCCGGTGCCGGCGAACACCGGCGCGACCCCATTCCGAGCGGTTTCCGGAGGCCCTGTTGTCGTTGTTGTACGGCTCGAGCCCGTTGACTTCAACTCGCCCGCCGTGTCGTGCGATTGCCGCGCGGACGTGTACGGCAACGTGGCCGATCGTCCTGATCGGGTTCGCTGGTATCCGTCGGACATGACGGACGCGGAGTGGGCGGAGGTCCGGCCGTTGTTGCCGGTGTCGGCCTGGTTTCAGGGGCGGGGCGGACGGCCGAGGGTTACTGTCACCGGCAGCTGCCGAACGCGGTCCGTTACCTGGTCGCGGGCGGGATCTCGTGACGGGCGGTGCCTTGCTGCCAGGGCCCCCGGCGCAGCCTGTCTGCGCGACCTCTTGGACGACACCGACTGCCTGGGCGCGGTGAACGACCGCCGCAGAGGCCACGGCGCGAGGCAGGCTCGCTGACCAGCGTGTTTCTTTCACCAACCAGACGGGGGGCCGGGGTCCTGCTTGCCCTTTTCCTCGTGCTGTTCGTAATCGTCGAGCAGTAGTTGCGAGGTGATGTTGATGTGCTGGCTGAGTGCCTCGACGACGCCTGGTGCATCCCGGGCGATGGCGCGATCGCAGATCATCTTGTGTTCTGCGGCGACATCGCGGTGGCTGTGCTCGGCCGGTGTGCGGGCCCAGCAGCGGTAGACCTCGGCGGCATCGCGCAGCTGTGCGGCGATGTCCCGCAGCTGCCGGTTGGGACATCCCTCCAGCAGGACGCGGTGGAAGCGGGCGTGGGCGTTCAGCCAGCGGTCGCTGAGGGCTCCGTCGTCGCTGAAGTACGGAGTGCGGGCGAGATGGTGGTGTGCCGCCAGCAGATCGGACTCCCACTCGATGGTGCCGGCGGCGACGGACTCCTGGACCACGTGGGTCTCGATGAATACGCGGGCCTCGGTCAGCTCCTGCAGGCGCTCCGGGGAGACGGTGACGACCCGGAACCCTTGCTGCGGCGCGAAGGTCGCCAGTCCCTGGCCGACCAGCCGGGGCAGCGCCTCCCGTAGTACCCCGCTGCTGGCGCCGTAGGTGTCCTTCAGGGCCTCCACGCGCAGACGTGAACCGGGCTCGTGCCGTCCGTTGAGGATGTCCGCGCGCAGCCGCTTGTAGATCTCCTCGGCGCGGGTCATGGGGCGGGTCGTGGTCATGTCGAAGATACTAACCCACCTGGTTATTTTATAAAAATCTCGAGATTTCATTGACGTATCGACGGAGAGGGCGTTGACTCCAGACGTCCAGCACCAAGAGCACCGGAGGCAGCGCACCATGAGGACGACGACCCGATCCGGACGGATGTGTCTGGTGACCGGAGCGGCGGTGATCGATGTCGAGCAGGCCAGTGCTGGTCGGTTTTCGGCTGATCCGCTGGCGGTGTTCGAGGAGTGGGACGCGTTCCGGTCGTGGGCTGCAAAGATGGAGCCTGCAGGCGCCCACGGAGCGACCGGGCCGGACGGCGGTGTTTCGCCGACGCCGCGGCAGGTGTTCGCGATCGGATTGAACTACCGTTGCCACGCCGAAGAGGCCGGCCTCGCGGCGCCTGAGTCCCCGTCGGTCTTCACCAAGTTCGCCACGGCCCTCACCGGCCCGGACACGCAGCTGAGGCTGCCCAGCGGCCGCGTCGACTGGGAAGCCGAACTTGTGGTGGTGATGGGGCGCCGGGCGGAGCACGTGGCCGCCGGGGACGCCTGGTCCTACGTGGCCGGGCTGACCGCGGGGCAGGACTACTCCGAGCGCGAGGTGCAGTCCGTCGGCCCCGTCCCGCAGTTCTCCCTGGGCAAGTCCTTCCCCGGCTTCGCGCCGACCGGGCCGGTACTGGTCACGGCCGACGAGTTCGCGGATCCGGACGACCTGGCGATCGAATGCCTCGTCAACGGGGAGAGCGTCCAGAAGTCCCGCACCTCGTCGATGATCTTCCCGGTCGCCGAGTTGATCGAAAGGCTGTCGGCGGTCTGCCCGTTGCTGCCGGGCGACCTGATCTTCACCGGCACTCCCGCGGGAGTCGGACACGCCCGCACCCCCCAGCGCTATCTGAGGCCAGGAGACGAGGTCATCACCCGCATCGAGGGCATAGGACAGCTCCGGCAGACCTGCGTCGCCGCCTGAGAGAAGGGCACCACCATGGCCTTGCACCGACTGCAGTCACTCACCGTCGGCGTGCCGAACGTGCCCGAGGCTGCCGACTACTACGTCGACTTCGGACTCGAACAGGTGGCACCCGGACGGTTCGCCACCGTCGAAGGCGGTGAACAGTTCCTCCTCGAACATTCCCCCGTCCGGCGCCTGCTGGCGATGACGGTCGCCGCCGAGGACGGCGACGACCTGGACCGGATCGCCGCGAACCTGGAACGGCTCGAGCTGTCCTGCGAACGCGACGCCGACGCCCTGCGCACCACGGAACCCGTCGCCGGTATCTCGGTGGACGTGCGCATCGCACCCCGGCTGACCCGGATCACCGTGCCGGCCACCCCGTACAACGGTCCCGGACGCCTCGACCGTGCCGGCACCCGAGCACCCGTACTCTCCCGCACCGACCCGGTCCGGCCCCTGGCCCTGGGCCACGTCGTCATAGGTTCGGTGGAACAGGACTCGACACAGCGGTTCTTCACCGAAGGACTCGGATTCAAGGTCAGTGATGTCGTGCCCGGCTCAGCCGCGTTCCTGCGCTGCTCCACCGACCACCACAACGTCCTGGTGCAGCAGGCGCCGCTCAACTTCCTGCACCACACCTCCTGGCAGGTGACGGATGTCGACGAGGTGGGCCGGGGCGCCACGCGCATGCTCACCGAGCACCCGGAACGCCATGTGTGGGGGCTCGGCCGCCATCACATCGGCTCGAACTTCTTCTGGTACCTCAAGGATCCGGCCGGCAACTTCAGCGAGTACTACGCCGACATGGACTGCATCGTCGACGACCAGCTGTGGACGCCACGATCCTTCGAAGGAATGCAGGCGCTCTACACCTGGGGGCCTCCGCCGCCGCCGTCGTTCCTCGCTCCCGAAGACCTGGCCGCGCTGATGGCAGGCGCCCATAAGGCCAACAACTGAGAGCGCCCGGCACCGTACACCGCGACGAGGCGCGTTGCCCCGCCCGCATCACCCGGATGAGCCCCGAACCGCATTCCTGCGCCGACCCGCCGTCGGCGAGCCGCACACAGACACCCACGCCCCTTTCCCGCAGCGCCGCGGTCAGCAGTCGCGACGGGTGAGACCGCTGAAACCGGAGCCGGAACATTGAGCACACCAGCCTTCGTCCGTCGGCGCGGCCGACCGTCCCCGGGCCCTTCATCGCGGTCAGGCACCGCACTCGCCGTGGGCCTGGCTGTGATGACACTGGAGGGCTTCGACCTCGTCGCCTACGGTGCGACCACTCCGCTGCTGCTGGGCTACCGTCCCTGGCACCTCTCCGTCGCCTTCGTCGGCCTGCTCGGCAGCCTCACTCCGATCGGCATGCTCGTCGGCTCCCTGCTGGTCGGCCAGTTCACCGACCGGTTCGGCCGGCGCCGCACGACCCTGATCAGTATCGCGGTGGTCAGTGCCGGGATGTTCGCCTGCGCCGCGGCACCCCTTCCCGCACTGTTCGGCGCCGGCCGACTCGTCGTCGGGCTCGGTGTCGGTGCGATCTACCCGGCGATGGGCCCACTGATCTTCGAACTGGCCCCGGACAGGCGAAAGAACCTCTACTCGGGCATCGTCCAGTGCGGGACCGCCATCGGCGGTTCGTTCGCGGCCCTCGTCGCCAACACACTGCTGAGTGGGCACGGTTTCCACCAGGAGTACCTGGTCGGCGGCATCGCCGGTCTGCTTCTGCTGCCCATGGCCTTCGTCTGGCTGCCCGAGTCCACGGAGTACCACCAGGCGGTCAGCGCGTCGACCCCGGACCTCGGCAACCGTGGTGTCCGGCTGGTGCTCAGACCGCCCTACCGTGGTATCACCCTGATGTTCTGTGCCATGGCGGCCCTGTCGTTCTTGCTCATCTTCGGCATGAACACCTGGCTGCCGCGGCTGATGCAGACGGCGGACCATCCGCTGCAGGACTCAGGGACCTTCCTCGTGCTGCTGAACCTCGGTGCCACCGTCGGCGGGCTCGCGATGGCGCTGCTGGCCGACCGTGCCGGATCGAGGGGCCCGATCACGGCCAGTTTCGCCCTCGGAGCCGCCGCGATCGTGGCCATGAGCGCCCGACTGCCGCTGCCGGTGCTCTACGGCATCGTGACAGTCGGCGGCTGCGGCGCGGTCGGCGTCCAGGGACTGATCAACGTGTACATCTCACGTTCCTACCCGGTGACCGCAAGGGCCAGCGCGGTGGGTGTCGCGCTCGGGGTGGGTCGCATCGGCGCCATCGCCGGCCCCACGTTCGGCGGCTGGATCCTCGCGGCCGGCCTGGAACCCCGCTGGAACTTCGTCCTCTTCGCCGTCCCCGCCGTCCTCGGCGCAGCCCTCGCCCTGGCTGTCGGCGGACGGACATCCCGGAACCAGGGCCGTCTCGCCCCCGCGCCGCGCGCCAAAGAGCCGACGGCCGGACACACACAATGAAAGAGCGCATCATGGATACCTACGACGTCGCCGTCGTCGGCTGCGGCCCGGTCGGACTGGCTCTCGCACGACTGTTGGCCATGAAGGGGCTCCGGGTCGCCGCCATCGACCCGAACCGGCTCGTCTGCCAGCATCCGCGCGCCACGCATCTCGACGACGAGACCATGCGCCTTCTGCAGACCCTCGGCGCGCAGGACATGGAACACCGGTTCCTGCGCCAAGCCGCCTGGACACTGCACCGGGAGGACGGGCAGGCCTTCCTCCAGCAGACGCTGCCCGAGGAGGAATCCGACCAGGGCTGGCGCACCGACTACCAGTTCCACCAGCCTGACTTCGAGTCGCGGCTGCGGGGTCTGCTGGCGGCCGACGCGAACGCAGACCTCTGGTTCGGCTGGACGGCCACCGCGATCGAGCAGGACGACGAAGCGGTGCGGCTCACGCTGCTCGACCGGTCGACCGGAGCCGAAACCACTCTCACGGCCGGCTACGCCGTCGGCTCGGACGGCGCCAACTCCTTCGTCCGGCAGGCGATGAACGCCGAAGTCGAGGACCTCCACGGCACTCAGCGTTCCCTCATCATCGACATCCACCCCTTCGAACACCCTGCACAGCTCCCGGCGGACAGCGGATTCATCTGGTGCGAGGGGAAGCGGCCCGTGACCTACGTCCCGATCTTCCCGCCCATGCTCCGCTTCGAGTTCATGCTGCTCGACGAGGACGACGCGGCAGAGCTCGAACGACCGCAGTCGGTGTACGACCTGCTGAGCCGCTGGCTGGAACCGGGCAGCTACCGCATCATGCGTACGGACACCTACGAGTGGCACGCCCGGCTCGTGCACGGCTGGCGGTCCGGCCGCCTGCTGCTCGCCGGCGACGCCGCGCACGAAATGCCTCCCATGCTCGGCCAGGGCATGTGCTCCGGGCTGCGCGATGCCGCGAACGTGGCATGGAAGCTCGCCGCCGTGGTCAAGGGCGAAAGTCCCCAAGCCCTGCTCGACACCTACGAAAGCGAGCGGGCTGCGCACGTGCGCCCTTACATCGAGGAATCCGCCCGGCAGTCCAACCTGATCGAAGCCCTCGGAATGGGCGCGTTCCCGGAGCTGAACGGAACGCAGACGATCGAGAGGTACCGGCCGCTGCTGGGGCCAGGCGTGGTTGCCCGGCCCGGCGGAGCCATCGGGCAACTGAGCCCGCAGCCACGCGGCGCGAACGGGGAGAGGCTGGACGATGTGAGCGGATACGGCTTCACCGTCGTGGGGAAGCCGGAGATCACCTCCGCCGTGTCCGTGGACGTGCAGCAGCTGTGGCGCCAACTCGGCGTAGTGGCCGTCCCGGAGACGGGGCCGGTCATCGACCGCTGGCTGGCCGAACACTCGGCGGCAGCGGCGATCATCCGTCCGGATCGCTACACCTTCGCGCTCGTCGCCGACACGGCGGAACTGGAACGGGCCACCCGCGACCTGGCGCGGGTGGCATCGGTACAGGGGGTGGGCGCGTGAAGGAGTACGCGGCCGGAATGACGTGGGGGGAGGGCCCCCGCTGGCAGCGCGGTGCACTGTGGCTGTCCGACACCCAGGGCGGAAAGCTGTGGACCGACCACGACGGCCCCTGGCGCGGCGTTGCGCTGGATGCCGTCCCCAACGGCCTGTGGTTCCTGCCGGACGGGCGGCTGGTCGGGGCCATGATGCATCAACGGCGTATCGGCGTGTGGACCGGTGAGCGATTCGACACCTACGCGGACCTGAGCGCGGTGGCCACCGGTCCGCTCGGCGACATGGTCGGCGACCCGCACGGCAACCTTTACGTGGATGACGTCGGCTTCGCCGCGCACACCGGTGAGCCATTGCGGCCGGGTCGGCTGCTGCGCGTTGCTGCGGACGGAGCGGTACACGTGGCCGCCGAAGACGTCGAGTTCCCCAACGGGCTGGCCTTCGCCGGCGACGGCCGCACCCTGGTGGTCGCCGAGACCACCCGGCAACGACTGACCGCCTTCACCGTCGCAGACGACGGCGCCCTCACGGACCGTCGCACCTACGCCGACCTCGCCCATCTGATCGGCGACGACGTCCGGCCGGACGGAATCTGGGCGACACAGGACGGAGTCTGGGTGGCCACCACGACCGGACACGCCGTCGCCCTGGTGCGGGAGAACGAGCTGGTCACCTCGATCGGCACCGGGACGCTGCTGCCGATCGCATGCTGCGGCGACGGCGGGAACCGGCTCTTCGTCACCCTCGCCGACACCCATGGCCTTCCCTTGGGCGAGGCCATGGCCACAAAGGCAGTGCACACGACGGTCGCACTGCTCGACGTAGCAAAGGCGGGGGGCACCTCATGAGCACGAAGCCACCGGACTGGACCCCGACGACACAGGCTGTCGAAAATGCCCGGATCACCGACTTCGCGCGGTTCGCCTCTCGGCACGCAGGACGTGACCTGAGCGGTGACTACCACACGTTGTGGGCGTGGTCGGTCGACGACGTGAACGGCTTCTGGGCCGCGGTGTGGGACTACTTCCGTCTGCCCGAGCGCCCAGCGGGACCCGCGCTGGCGACCGAGGCCATGCCGGGAAGCGTGTGGTTCCCCGGTAGCACGCTGAACTACGCGGCCGAGGTGTTCCGCGACCGGACCGGCACCGACACCGCCGTCATCACGGTGACCGAGGACACCGGCCCGGTGGCCATCACCTGGGACCAACTGCGCCGCCAGGTCGCCTCACTCGCCCAGGCACTCGCCGGACTTGGCGTGCGCATGGGTGACCGGGTGGTGGGATACCTCCCCAACGGGGTACAGGCCATCGCAGCCTTCCTCGCCACTGCCAGCGTGGGCGCGACCTGGGCGGTGTGCGGGCAGGACTACACCGCGGCCGCGGCCGAAGCACGGTTCACACAACTCCAGCCGACCGTGCTGATCGCAGCGACCGGCTTCCTGCACGGCGGGAAGCACATCGACCGCTGCCCCGACGTACAAGCCCTGCGCGACGCACTGCCGACCCTGGCGGCTACCATCGTCGTGGGTGACGCGGCACGGGTGCCCGACGCCCTTGGGTGGTCCGCGCTCACCGAGCACGACGCCGACTTCGCACCCCGCCCCGTCCCGTTCGACCATCCGCTGTGGGTCGTGTTCTCCTCGGGCACGACCGGCCGGCCGAAGGGCATCGTGCACGGGCACGGCGGGGTGGTGCTCGAGCACCTCAAAAACCTGGGCCTGCAGCTTGGCCTGCGCGCCGGGGACCGCCTGCTGTGGCACACCACGCCGAGCTGGATGATGTGGAACGTCCTGGTCGCCGGTCTGCTCCTGGGTGCCACAGCCGTGTGTTACGAGGGCAGCCCGACGTATCCCGATACTGATGCGCTCTGGCGGCTCGCGGCCGGCCTGGAGGTGAAGGTCCTGGGTACCAGCCCCGGCTACCTGGCGGCGTGTCGCAAGGCCGGCGTGCGGCTCACCGACCACTGTCCGGCCTCGCTCGAGCGCCTGGGCGTCACCGGTTCGACGTTCCCCGGCGACCTGCAGCACTGGGTCGCCGGTGAACTCGGGCCCCGGGCACAGGTGATGTGCACCAGCGGCGGCACCGACGTGGTCACCGCGTTCCTCGGTGCCACGCCCACCACGCCGGTCTGGGCCGGGGAGCTGTCCGCCCCCTGCCTGGGCGTGTCCGTGGAAGCCTTCGGCCCGGACGGGAAGCCGGTGCGGGGCGAGGTGGGGGAACTGGTAGTACTCCGGCCGATGCCGTCGATGCCGCTCTTCTTCTGGGACGATCCGGACGGCTCCCGCTACCGCGACGCCTACTTCGACGTGTACCCGGGAGTGTGGCGGCACGGCGACTGGATCACCATCACCGAACAGGGCTCGGTGATCATGCATGGCCGGTCCGACGCGACCCTGAACCGCCACGGCATACGCATGGGCAGCAGCGACATATACGGCCCGGTGGAGGAGCTCGAGGAGATCGCGGAAGCTCTCGTCGTCGGGATCGAGCAGGACGGCGGCGACTACTGGATGCCGTTGTTCGTCACCACCACCGACGGCACCGACGTCGACGACGTGCTGCGCGAGAAGATCCGCCACGCCATACGCCACGGAGCCTCCCCCCGCCACGTACCCGACGAGATCATCCAAGCCCCCGGTATCCCGCACACCCGCACCGGCAAGAAACTCGAAGTCCCCGTGAAACGTCTGCTGCGCGGAGACGCTCAGGACACCGTGGTCGACCCCGGCAGCGTCGACAGACCAGAACTCATCGACTGGTACGCACGGATCGGCGCCGCTCACCGTACGAGCATCGAACGCTGCCCCGGGGCCGGCCACACCACCACAAGGCACGACCGAGGAGCCCCGCAATGACCTACATCGCGTTGGAAGAAGCCTTCATCATCCCGGAGTTGTTCTCGCGTCAACCCTCGTCGCCCCAGAAGATCCAGGTCAGCGACCAGTACGTGAAGGACTGGGGACGACGTCTGGGTGACTTTGAGGAGCACCGTCTTCCCGACATGGACGCACACGGCATCGACATTCAGGTCCTGTCGCTGAGCGTCCCCGGCATCCAGGCCGACACCGACGCCGGCGCCGCCGTCGACAACGCCCGGTTCGCCAACGACTTCCTCGCCCAGACCGTCGCCCGCCACCCCACCCGCTTCAGGGGGTTCGCCGCCCTGCCCCTGCAGGACCCTGCCGCCGCCGTGACCGAACTCCAACGCTGCGTCGAGCAGCTCGGATTCAAAGGTGCCTTGGTCAATGACCACACGCAGGGCCGATACCTGGACGATCCCGCATATGACGAACTGTGGAGCGCGCTGGAAGAGCTCCGTGTGCCGTTGTACCTGCATCCCGGCTCGCTGCCCTGCGACGACTGGCACGTGATGCGCGGACGGCCCGAGATGTACGGGGCCAGCTGGAGCTGGCAGGCCGAAACCGGCGGCCACGCCATGCGGCTGATCTATGCCGGAGTGTTCGACCGGCACCCCGCCGCCACCCTGATCCTCGGGCACCTCGGCGAGTTCCTGCCGTTCCAA
Organism: Streptomyces sp. NPDC006655; assembly: GCF_040703965.1. Lineage (NCBI taxonomy): Bacteria > Bacillati > Actinomycetota > Actinomycetes > Kitasatosporales > Streptomycetaceae > Streptomyces > Streptomyces sp. NPDC006655. The sequence continues at coordinate 63,742 of NZ_JBEYJU010000014.1, forward strand.
CGCTCCCGCATCGACTCGCGCTACCGCTCGCTCCGGGTCGACGAGCCGCTCCAGCGGATGCCGTCGCAGTACTTCGGGAGCAACATCCTGATCACCACGAGCGGGGTACTGGCCCCGGAGGCCGTACAAGCCGCCGTGCTGACCATGGGGGCCGACGCGGTCATGTTCGCGGTCGACTACCCGTACGAGGTCACGGCCGACGCGGTGGCCTCGATCGAGAAGGCTGACCTGCCGTCCCAGGTGAAGGAGAAGATCGCCCATCTGAACGCCAGGCGTGTGCTGCGCATCTGACCGCAGCGCCTCGTCGGCAAGGTCACCCAGCTCGGGCAGGGGGTCCGGTCCGGAGAAGACGGCGTGGCGGGCGGCCGCTCGGCAGCCGTGGGATGCTCGCCGAACAGGAGCGCCAGACCCCGCCGGTGCGACACCCTGTTCTGCCGCCCCCTACTTGTCCTGCTCTCAGCCGCCGCGCCGACGGGGGAGGAGGCGGACACGGGCATCGCATACTCCCCGGCTCGTGATCAGCAGTCAGATGGAGTCCGGGGCCGAGCCCGGGCCATCCTCGCACGGGGGCAGGAGGGCCGCGATCTCGTCTGCCGGGCGGGCCGTGTGCAGGCTGAGCAGGTCGGCGATCAGGTCGTCCAGGGGTGGCCAGGGAAGGTTCCCGTGGTCGTTGTAAAGGCTGACCAGGCCGTGCAGCGCGGTCCACAGCATGAGGCCGGCCTGCCACTGCTGCTCCGCCGAGGGCTGCCTGCGCTCTCCCTCGGCGGCGGCCGCCAGGGAGGTCACGACGGCCTCGAGCGGTTCGGCCCCGGCGCCGTGCGCCGATCCGGGGACGAGGTCGTCCGGCATCCGTCCGCCGAAGAGAGTGCGGTAATGGCCGGGCTGGCCGACTCCCCAGCGTACGTAGGCCGCGCACCGGGCGACGAGGTCGGCCAGTGGATCCGGGGCCGACTGCGCGGCCTGGTCCATCAAACGGGCCAGTTCCTCATAGCGCAGCCGCAGCACGTGCTGGATCAATGCGCTCAGGTCGGGGAAGTGGCTGTAAATGCTGGCAGGTGCCACCCCGACCTCACGCGCCACCTGCCGCAGCGTCAGCGTCTCCGGCTGATCAAGGGTGGAGAGCAGCTTCGCCGCGGCGTCCACGAGCTGGGCCTTGAGGACCTGCCCCTGCCCGCGTGGATTGCGGCGACGGGGAGCGGAGCGCTCCTGAGACGACATCTTCGCCTCCTTCTGACCGGTGCGAACAGTTGAGCAACAGATGTTCACCGTACAGGCAGCTCACGCCTTGACATCACTAACCAACGGTTGTTTACTTAAGTAACCAACAGTTGTTCAGTTAAAGGGTGAAAGATCATGCGCATAGCCGTACTCGGAGCGTCAGGGCGGACCGGCAGCGCGCTCGTCGACGAAGCGCTGGAACGGGGACACGAGGTCGTGGCCCTGGTTCGCACGCCGGCCAAGGTCACCGTGCCTGCGTCGCGGCAGGTCGAGGTCCGGAAGGCCGATGTCACCGTCCAGCAGGGCTTCCCCGACCTGACCGACGTCGACGTGGCCGTCTCTGCCATCGGTATCGGTAAGGGCGACGGCCCGGGCGCACTGGTCGCCGGGGCCAGGGTGCTCGCGGCGGCGAACGTTCGCGCGACGGTATGGCTCGGCGCACTGGGCTCGGGCGTGTCGAGTCGATCGGGTGGGCTGATCTATGCGGGGGTGATGCGGATGTTCGTCGGCTCGGAGCTGGCCGAGAAGGTCGAGGCCGACCAGATCGCCCTGGATGCCGGCGCTACGGTGTTCCACGCCCCGGACGTCACCGATGGCCCTCTCAGCCCTACCCGCCACATCGTGCCACTGGCGGACCTGCGGCGTCCGCTGCTGCCGCCCCGAATCTCCCGGGTCACGCTGGCCTCCTTGTTGCTGGACGAGGCCGAGACGGGCCGGCACGGTACCGGAATCGTCGTACCCCTGAGTTAGCCATCGGTTGACGCGGCAACCCCCGTTGTCCCCAGGGCGGAAGCGAACCGCCATCGGCAACCGCGATCGCGGTTGGGTGGACGGCCGTGCCCGGCACCGACGCGTGACAGGGCGCTACCCCTCGTCCGGCACGCCGAGGTCAACGGCCGCCGGCCGTCGCGGTACCCCGAAACAAGGTCGCCCGGGCGAATCAGGCATCGCCTGGTGCGAGTAACTGCATCGGAAGGTCATCATGAGCAACTTCGCAGGAAAAATCGGACTCGTGACGGGTGCTGGAAGCGGAATCGGCCGCGCGACGGCGATCGAGCTGGCCCGGCAGGGCGCCACCGTCACCGTCACCGACATCAACGAGGCAACAGCCGTCGAGACCACCGAAATGATCAGGAAGGAGGGGGGAGAGGCACTGGCACTCAGCGTCGACATCGCCGACGAGGACGCGGTGCGGACAGCCGTCGAACGCACGGTCGAGACGTACGGCGGCCTCGACTTCGCCGTGAACAACGCCGGCCTGGACTCACACCACCGGCAGCTCGACCAGATGCCGCTGGCGGAGTTCGAGCGCGTGACCCACGTCAACCTGGGCGGGACCTTCCTCTGCATGAAGTACGAGCTGCCCGCCCTGCGCAGCCGCGGCGGCGGCGCGATCGTCAACGTCGCCTCCAACGGCGGCCTGTACGCAATCCCGACCGCCCCTGCCTATGTGGCCGCCAAGCACGGCATCGTCGGGCTCACCAAGGTCGCCGCCGTGGACTACGCACCGCACAACATCCGCGTCAACGCCGTCTGCCCCGGCCCGACCCGTACACCCGGCTTCGAAAGGGTGGCGGCCGGCACCGACTTGATCGCGATGCAGGAGGCGATCACCCCACTCGGCCGGATGGCCACATCGGAAGAGGCCGCCGCAGCCGCGGTTTGGCTCTGCTCGGACGCCGCGTCCTACATCACCGGGATCGCGCTGTCGGTCGACGGCGGACGGCGGGCATGAGGGTCATGGCGGTCGAGGAGTACACGGCCGCCGAAACCCTCAGCCTGCCCCGGCCTCGGAACATCCGCACCACACAAGGATGGAGTCGTCAGCGACCCGACGACGGCTCATGAACGGTCGAGGCCAACGCTAGAGGTGTGTTGATGGCGAGACCGGGTGCAGGCACCAGGCGCTGAGGGCGGCAGCGGTCGCCCCGCCATGACCATGGCCGCCGGTGGACGAGGCGGGCGGTACGCCGGGTTCTGTGCCCCGGGACCTCGGGGTCCTTCTCGTCGACGATCGGGGAGCGTTGTCCGAGGCGGGGTGCCGGCGTCGGGTGTCGCAGCGGAACGCAGCGTGGCGAGCGGTGTCCGCACTGCTGCCGACCGCGCTCGTACTCCTTCCCCGTCCCGTTCGCAGGCGTCGGCGAACGCTCCGCGCCGTCTCGCCCAAACCGTCAAGGAACCGTCAGGCACGGGGTGCGTCGGCCGTCAAGTGCCCCGACCAGCATCAGCCATGTCGCTTCCACCCCCTGATGAGAGATGTGGTCATGGCTACGTTCCTGTACCGGCTGGGCGCTTTCGGTGCCCGCCGGTGGCGCACGACGCTGATCGGATGGCTGGTCGCCCTGGCAGCCGTTGTCGGGCTGGGACTGCTGTTCCCCGGCTCATTCCAGAACACCGATTCCATCCCCGGTTCCCCGGCGCAGACCGCGCTGACCAGGGTGGACCGGCACTGGCCGGACCCGAACGGCATCGGTGATCCGGACGCGAGGCGCTCGGGCGGGTCCCGCGCTCGGTTCGCGTGAACGAAGGTCTGCTGACGGGCGATCACCCAGCCGAACAACGGAGGATCCCGCGGCCGCGGGTCGCCTTCCAGCGGACCACGTCCGTTGCCCGACGGCCGACAGACGTGATCCGCCACCGCACGGCCGAGCGCGTCTTCGGTATCGGCCAGGCCACACCATCGTCCCTCTGTGGACGTCACCGCTCGCTGTGTGCCCTTCCTATCAGCGAATGAGCAGAGAGAACGGATCATCATGCGTATTGCAGCGCCCGGCGCTCGGACATCTGCCGCCGCGTCCGCGGGACGCCTCGCCGTCAAGGTCCCGGAAATCACGGCCCTGTTCTGGGTCGTCAAGATCCTCACCACCGGGATGGGCGAGACCTTCTCGGATTTCCTTGTCGGCCACATGAATCCGGGACTCGCCCTGGGCTCGGGCGCGACCGCGTTGGCGATCGCGTTGATCGTCCAGTTCCGCAGCGACCGCTACCACCTCTGGATCTACTGGTCGGCCGTGACCATGGTGGCCGTCTTCGGCACCATGGTGGCCGACGCCCTCACCTTCCTGGTCGGCCTTCCGTACCCGGTGACGACGGTGGGGTTCTCGATCGTGCTGGCCGTCATCTTCGTCCGGTGGTATGCCCGGGAGAAGACCCTGGATGTGCACAGCATCACCACACCGCGGCGCGAACGCTTCTACTGGTCGATGGTGACGACCACCTTCGTCCTCGGCACCGTCGCCGGCGATCTGACAGCCGACATGCTGCACCTGGGGTACCTGGGTTCGATCGTGGTGTTCGCCATCGCCATCGCCGTCCCGGCCGCCGCGCACCGCTGGGCGGAGCTGGGCACCGTTACCGCGTTCTGGTCGGCCTACGTCATCACCCGCCCGCTCGGCGCGTCCGTCACCGACTGGCTGTCCTCGTCCCGTCAGGACGGTCTGGACCTGGGGGCCGGCTGGGTCAGCCTCGGCGCGACGATCGTCATCGTCGCGCTGCTCGGACTGCTGACGACGCGCGGCGACCGCCCGGCCGCCGGCCTGCGCTCCGACGCCGTCCGCCCCGGCGAGGCGGACGCCTCGCTGTAGGTGTCCCTCGTGGTGGCGACGACGTGCCGTCGCGGTCGGTCGCGCGCCGGAAGGGACTCGGCATGGAGATGGCCGCGCCGCTGGAGCCGATCAGGCCGGGCGGCGGGCACGGGCCGACGCGTCGGTGGCTGGGGGAGGTCGGTGGAGCCGACATCGCACGGCGTCGCCGCCAGCACCCGTCATACGCTGGCGGCTGGCGGCTGGCGGCTGGCGGCTGGCGGCTGGCGGCGGAGGCGGGGCAGGCGCCGGGGCGGGAGTCAGGCTCACGTCGACGCCCTCGCGGCTCACCGGGGGAGACCGTCGCCTGCCGTGTCTCTCCCCCGGCTCAGCCGGTACTCGTCGCACAGCGGTCGCGTGCTGACGTCGACGTGCCGGCTGAGCGCCCCGACGGCACCCGGTGCCCCGGGCGATGGCAGGACCGTCGTGCATCACCCCCGCAACGAAATGATCTGCTTCCTTGTGCGGGCCGCGTCCACACCCGTGAAGTGGGCTGATGCACTGTCCGACAGCTGGCGGTCCGTTCTTCCGCTACTTGCGCATGTGGCACGCCGTGGTGGCCTCCCTCGTAGTGGTGGCGGTGCTGGCGTTCCTCGTCCTTCGGCCGTCCGGCGGCGCGCGTGCGGTCCCCAACAGCCCCTGCCGGGCCGTCGATTCGGCGCGCGAGACCACGCCCGCGCCCCCCGACCTCGACGGGGACGGCTTCGTCGATCTGGTGCACGAGATCTCCGAGACGGAGAACTTCGACGTGTTCGTCGTGCCCGGTTCCGAGCACGGTCCTGACCCCGCCCGCACGACCGTCTTCGCCCACGACGACCTCGGTGTGCCGCACGACGTCCAGACGGGTGACGACCCGTTGCAGCCCACCGTCGCCGACCTGGATGAGGACGGCCACGCCGACCTCGTCGTGAGCGGCGCCGCCCAGGTCCTGTGGGGAGGCCCCGAGGGACCGCGGGTCGGCGGAGCACACGGGCGTGTGCCGCTACCGGGCAGCGGATACAGCACCGCGCCGGTCGCCGGCGACTTCGACGGGGACAGCCACACCGACCTCGCGGTGTTCAGGGACTCGAACGCGGCTCGGGAACTGGTTGTCCTCAAGGGACCGTTCAAGCGCTCCGGCGCCCCGGTCAGGACCGTGGAGATCCCCAGCCCGGTCCACGAGGGCACGTCACCCGTGCTGGTCGCCGGGGACGCGAACGACGACCGCGCCACCGATCTCGCGCTCTACAACTCTCCGTGGGATCCGCCCCTGCTGTTCACGGGCGGCGCCCGTACCGCCGACGGCCTGAGCAAGGAACCCGAGCGGCTGCCGGAGGGCGAGAACATCGTCTTCGGCGACTTCCACGGCGACGGGCGCCAGGACATCGCCATGGGCCGGAGCTTCGTCGACAGCTACGACGAGGTCGACACACCTCACCGGCGCGGCCAGGTCAGCGTCCGCTACGGGAAGGAGCCGGGGAAGTGGGTCACCATGGACGGCGGCGACTTCAAGGAGGGCTTCGGCGCCAGGCTCGCCGTCGGGGACTTCAACGGCGATGGCTGCGACGACCTGGCGGTACAGCTCACCAAGAAGAAGGAGGCGGGGGACGCGCGGATCGAGGTGCTGCGGGGCGGCTCCGAGCACGGGCTCGGATCGAAGCCCTGGCGCTCCACCAAGCGGTCCGCGCCGGGTGACGACGGCCCCGACGGCACGCTCTTCGCCGTCCAGGACTGGGACGGCGACGGCCGCGCGGAACTGGCCCTTCTCGGCGAGGACAGGTGGTGGATCACCGACGGCACGGGCCGCGACGAGGCATCCTTCCCGGTCGCCCCCAGCAAGGACCAGGGTTCGTAGGCGCATGCTTGCTGTCCCGGGCACGTAGTTCCGGGCCCCGGCCCTGCCGAAGGACGTCCATCCTGACAGGCGAGCTGCCGGCCGCCGTCATTACGCTCTGAGAGCCGCCTACCGCGTGGTGATGCGCGCGGGCGACGGTCGAGCCACCGGCGACCTGCCCGACGCCTGCCCGGCCGTGCCGAGGCACCGCGAAGACGCGCCACTCGACAAGCGGATAACGCTCCCCTGATGGACACCGCCCGGACCGTCGCCGGGTCAGTGCGAGCCGGCGGGGACGGGCGAGAGCCGGTAGCCGCCCTCGTGGGAAACGACGCGGCCGGCCGTGGGCGGTGCGAAGTGGGTGCCCAGGACGAGGGTGTCCGTGTCGGCGAGCGAGGCGAGCAGTGTCCGGCGCGAGGTCTCGGACTGCTCTGGGTCGATGTCGACGCAGGCACCGATGGCCGGGTGGGCGAACTGGACGGGGTGGTGGATGCAGTCGCCGGTGATCAGTGCCGTCCGGCCGTGGCTGGTCAGCTCGACGGCGACGTGGCCGGGGGTGTGGCCGGGGGTGGGGAGCAGGCGCAGGCCGGGGGTGACGTCGATGCCCTCGGCGGGGACGTCGACGCGGTCGAGCAGTCCCGCCTCCTCGACCGGGATCACGGAGTCGCGGAACATCTGCTCGCGTGCCTCGTCCATGTCGTACCCGGCCCAGAACTCCCGCTCGGTGCGGGAGGTCAGGTAACGGGCGTGGGGGAAGGTGGGCACCCAATCGCCGTCCGCCTCCCGTGTGTTCCAGCCGACGTGGTCGGCGTGCAGGTGGGTGAGGATCACCAGGTCGACCGAGTCCGGGGGGAATCCGGCGACGGCCAGGCGCTCCAGGTAGTCGGTATCCAGGCCATGCCAGGCGGGATTGGCCCGCTCCTTGCCGTTGCCGATGCCGGTGTCGACCAGGATGCGCAGGCCGCCGAGGGTGAACGCGAAGCTGTGGCTGTCGATGCGGAGGGTGCCCTCGTCGTCGGCGAAGTGGGGACGCAGCCAGTCCTGCGCGGCGACGAGGTCCGGGGTGGCGTCGGGCAGCAACCACGGTCCGGTGGCGGGCGGCAGGAGGACCTCGTCGATGCGGTGGACGGTGACGTCGCCCACGGTCCAGGAGGGGGCGGCGGTCAGGTCGGTGGCCGGGTGGTTGTGGTGGGCAGTGCTCATGATCGTTCTGTCCTCCGGGTCTCGTTACGGAAGGTCGTTGTGCGCGTGGTGGACTGTCCTGCCCCTTGACGCGGTGAGTGCGGCCAGGGCCGCGACGGCGAGCAGAGCGGCGGCGATGGCATAGGCATGGGCGGCGGCGCGCAGCCCATAGTGCTGGGTGGCGGCGCCCGCGGCGATGGCGGGCAGGCTCATGGAGAGGTAGCTGAGGACGTAGTAGGCGGCCAGGGTCGCGGCACGGTCCTGCGCGTCGAGGGAGGCGAGTGTCATGCGCAGCGCCCCTTGGGAGACGGCGCCGAAGGCGATCCCGGCCAGGGCCGCGCCGCCGTAGACGGCGGGCAGCCCGGCGCCGTGCAGACCGCTCAGCGTCAGGGCCGCGGCGGGAACGACGGCCAGGCTCCCGCCGGTGGCGGCGGCGTACGGCGCCGTACGCCGCAGAATCCACCCGGTGAGCGTGGCCGCGGCGGTCAGCGTGAAGAAGACCATGCCGCCGGCCGCCTGCGGGGCACCGGGTGCCACCAGGCGCACGAGCGCCGGCCCGAGGGAGGAGTAGAAGCCGCCCAGGGCCCAGACGGCGACGACACCGGTACCGGCCGCCAGCAGAGCACGATGCGCCGACGGGGGCACGGCGAGCTCAGGGCGCAGCGAACTCAGGGCGCCGGGGTGCGGGCGGGCCGTCTCCGTCGTGAACATGACCGCGACCGCCTGGGCGGCGAAGAGGACCGCGAGCACGACGTACACGGTGACCGTGGGGGCGGGCACGAAACGGATGAAAAGGGTGGAGGCCAGCACGCCGGCGGCCATGCCCGCCGCCGGGGCGATGCTGTTGGTCAGGGCGGACCGGCCCGGACGCCGGGGGTTTTCCAGGTCGAGGAGGGCCGCGCCCGCGGCGCTGGCGGCCGCGCCGGTGGCCGCCCCCTGCAGGACGCGGGCGGCGGTCAGTGCGCCGGCCCCGTCCGCCGAGGCCAGCAGCACCATGGAGGCGGCCTCCACCGCCAGGGCGCCCACCAGGACGGGGCGTCGTCCCAGGTGGTCGGAGAGTGCTCCGGTGGTGAGCAGGGCCAGCAGCAGGGCCAGAGCGTAGGCGCTGAACACCACGGTGATGGTGAGCGCGGACAGGTGCCAGGCGTCCTGGTAACGGGGGTAGAGCGGGGTGGGTGCACTGGATGCCGCGAGGAGTGCGGCCAGGACCGAGGCGTTCAGTACGAAGGACGCCGCGCGGTTGGCCGTGCGGGGGCGGGCGGCTCGGTAGGGGCGGCGTGGCGCGGGAGCTCGGGGTGTGACGGTGGGCATGGGACTCCTCATGCACTTAAAGCAATGAGTTTGCTTTAAGGAACCGTAGACCTTACGATGGACTAACGCAAATACTTAGCTTTTGCAGCTGAAGTGGGCGCTTCGCCGCTTCGGCCCGAGAAGAGCCCGAGAAGAGAGAGATCCATGTCCGCCGTAGAGCTCACCCCGCCGGAAGCGGCCCGCTGGGCCGCCCGCGCCGGGCTCCCGCTGCCTGCCGACCGCCACGCCGCGGTCGCGGCCACCGCCCACCACATCCACTCCGTCGTCGCGGTCCTGCGGGAGCTGGACTTCGGGGAGACCCCGCCCGCCCCCGCCTACCGCGCGGAACAGGAGAAGCCCGATGCAGCCGCATGAGCTGTCCCTGACCGCAGCCGCCGACGCGATCCGGGCACGCCAGCTGTCCCCCGTCGAGCTGGCGGACTCGGTCCTTGAGCGCATCGCGCAGGCGGAGCCGCGCCTTCGGGCCTACGTCACCGTCACCGCCGAGCGCACCCGCACTGCCGCGCGTGCAGCCGAACACGACATCGCGGCCGGCCGTTACCTCGGTCCGCTGCACGGCATCCCCATGGGCGTCAAAGATCTGATCGACGTCGCGGGCGCGGCGACAACGGCCAGCTCCCGGGTCCGTGGCGATCACAGTGCGCAGACCGACAGCACGGTCGCCGCGCGCCTGGCGGAGGCCGGTGCGGTCCTGCTGGGCAAGACGCACACGCACGAGTTCGCCTACGGCCTGACCACCCCACAGACCCACAACGCCTGGGACACAGGCCGGGTTGCCGGCGGATCCAGTGGCGGGTCCGCCGTTGCCGTCGCCGCGGGCATGGCCACCTTCGCCCTGGGCACCGACACCGGCGGATCCATCAGGGTGCCCGCCGCGCTCAACGGGGTCGTCGGCCTCAAGCCGACCTACGGGCTCGTCCCCCGGCACGGTGTCACGTCCCTGTCCTGGTCGCTGGACCACGTCGGCCCGATCGTCCGCACGGTCGAGGACGCGGCCCTGGTCCTGGCCGCCCTGGCCGGGCACGACCCGCGCGACCCCGCCTCCCTGACCACACCCGCCACGGACTACCGGCCGGATGCGGGCACGGACCTGACGGGGCTGCGGGTCGGCGTGCCGCGCACCTACTACTTCGACCGGGTCGCCCCCGAGGTCGAAGCCGCCGTCCGGCGTGCCATCGACCAGCTTCAGGCGCTCGGAGCACGCCTCGTCGAGGTGGAGATCCCCATGACGCGCTACATCCAGGCCACGCAGTGGGGTCTGATGGTGCCCGAGGCCACCGCCTACCACGAGGCGAGTCTGCGCACGGTCCCGGAGCTCTACCAGGACGACGTCCGCGTCCTCCTCGAGGCCGGCGAACTGATGCCCGCCGGAGACTACCTGCGTGCCCAGCGCTCCCGCACCCTCATGCGGCAGGAATGGGCCCGCATGCTCACGGAGGTCGACGTGATCGCCGCCCCCACCGTCCCGGCGACCGCCGTCAGGGCCGGCCAGGAGACGATCACCTGGGCCGACGGCACCGTCGAGGGCGTCTCCGACGCCTACGTGCGCCTGTCGTCCCCCGCCAACATCACCGGAGTACCGTCCCTGTCCATGCCGGTCGGCCACGACACGGCGGGGCTGCCGATCGGCATGCAGCTGCTCGGGCGACCGCTCCAAGAGGACGTACTCCTACGGGTCGGCCACGCCTACGAGCAGACCCAGCCCGCCCACGACCTCGCCCACGCGGCGTGAACGAAGGACGGGACCCGGCAGCATCGCACGGGCAGCGCGAGTGCCCGACGGCTGTGCCACAGCCGTCGGGCACTCACCGGCTTTCGACGCCGAACCACACGACTGGCAGCGAGAGAGGCCGTCGCACGGTGGCCCAGCGGGTCACTAGACGCAATGATTTCGCTTTAAGGTGGGTTCCATGAGCAGGCAGATGGTACGCCCCGGTGGGCGCAGCGCCCGGGTCCAGGCATCGGTGCACGCCGCCGTGCGCGAACTCGCCTCGGAGGTGGGCCGCGACGCCCTGACGGTACCGATGATCGCCCAGCGCGCGGGCGTGACACCGTCGACGATCTACCGCCGCTGGGGGGACCTGCAGGAGCTGTTGTCGGACGTGGCGGTCGAGCGTCTGCGGCCCGAGACCGAGCCCGGGGACCACGGCGCCCTGCCGGCCGACCTGACGGCCTGGGCCGAGCAGTTCCTCGACGAGATGTCCTCCCCCGCCGGCCGCGCCTACATCCGTGACGCCCTGCTCGGCGACCCGGACGGCAGCAACGCCGGCCAGTGCTCGGCCTACGCCGCCGAACAGATCGACGTCATCCTCACCCGTGCGACAGAACGCGGGGAGAACACGCCGGACGTCGAGACGGTCGTCGACGGCGTCGTCGCCCCGCTGATGTACCGCATCCTCTTCCGCCCGGACGGACTCGACGCCGCGTACGCGCGTCGGCTCGTGACAGCGGTCCTCAGCCCGACCGGCCGATGACCCAGCGCTCTCCGCGGGTGGTGTGGCGACGTTCGAGTCCCGTCAGCCGCCACGCGAGCGGGGGGACGCCGGTCCCCTCAACGTCGGCTCACACACCGGGATCATCGAACTGGTCGAGGTCGAACTGGTCGAGGAGGAAGTCGACCGGTGCGACGCCCGAGGCGGGGGATTCGCCGTCGTGAAGAAGCTGCTCCGTCCAGATGACCTTGCCGCGGGTCGTGTACCGCGTTCCCCATCGCTGCGCGAACTGCGCCACCAGAAAGAGCCCCCGCCCCCCTTCGTCCGTGGCCGCCGCCCGCCGCAGGCGCGGCGAGGTACCGCTGCCGTCCGAGACCTCGCAGATCAGACAGCGTCCGTGCAACAGCCGTACGCCGACCGGCGGCGAGCCGTACCGGATCGCGTTCGTGACCAACTCGCTGACGATCAGCTCCGTGGCGAATCCGAGCTCCTCCAGCCCCCACTCCAGCAACGTCTCCCGGCAGCGCGCCCGCACCGAGGGCACCAACGCCGGATCGGGCGGCACGTCCCACTCGGCCATGCGCGAGCGCGGGAACCTCCGGGTACGCGCCGTCAGCAGCGCGATGTCGTCGGAGGGGCGTGACGGCTTCAGCGCGTCGATCACCGCCTGACACGTCTCCTCCGGAGTGCGGTTCCCGGACCCGCCCAAAGCCCGGCGCAGCCTCTCCATCCCGACGTCGAAGTCGTGGGCGCGGTTCTCCACCAAGCCGTCGGTGTACAGCACCAGCTGTGCACCCTCCGGCAGGGACACCTCGACGCTCTCGAAGGGGTAGCCGCCCAGACCGAGGGGCGCCGAGACCGGCACGCCGAGGCAGGTGACCGTCCCGTCCGGGCGCACCACCACCGGTTCCGGGTGTCCCGTACGGGCCGTCGTGCACGTCCCCGCCACCGGGTCGTACACCGCGTACAGACAGGTCGCTCCGGTCACTCCCTCCCCTTCCTGGTCATCCACGGCATCACCCCTGTTCTTCTCGTTGTCCATGCGCACGACCAGGTCGTCCAGGTTCCCGAGCACCTCGTCCACGGGCAGGTCCAGGGTGGAGAAGTTGTGCACGGCGGTGCGCAGCCGACCCATCGTCGCCGCCGCGTGCAGCCCGTGACCGACGACGTCACCCATCACCAGGGCCACACGCGCGCCCGGAAGCGGGATGACGTCGAACCAGTCCCCGCCCACCCCCGCCTCCGAGGGCAGATACCGCCAGGCCACCTCCAGCGCGTCCTGCTCCGGCTGTCCACGCGGCAGCAGACTGCGTTGCAACGCCACCGCCATCGTGTGCTCCCGGGTGAACCGCCGGGCGTTGTCGAGGGCCACCGCCGCCCGTACGGCCAGTTCCTCCGCGAAGGTGAGATCCTCCGGATCGAACGCAGGAGAATCCGCCATCCGGTAGAAGTTCGCCACGCCCAGCGGTACGTTCCGCGCCCGCAGCGGCACGGCCACCAGCGACCGCAGCCCGGCCTCCAGGGCCTTCCGGGCGCGCTCCGGGTCCTGTTCCCGCCAGCCGTCCGACCGGCGCAGGTCCGGCTCCAGCATCCCCCGCCCCTCCTGCAGCGTCCGCATCTGCGGGGTGCGGGGCGAGAACGCGATCACTTCGTCCAGCGGATACACCGGCGTCATGCGCTGATCGCCGCCGATCGCCGCCCGGCGCAGATGCCGCCAGCCCTCCGCCGTCGGCTCCCAGCCCCGCAGCACCGCGTCGAGCAGATCCACCGTCACGAGGTCGGCGAACTGCGGCGCCGCCACGTCGGCCAGTTCCTGGGCCGTACGCCTCACATCCAGCGTCGTCCCGATCCGCACCCCGGCCTCGTACAGCAGCTTCAGCCGCTCCCGCGAGACCTCGGCCCGACCCGAGATCTCCGCCAGCTCCGTGGTGTCCCGGAGGGTCACCACGCTGCCTCCCCGGTCGCCCCGCGGGTACGTCGGCCGTTTGTTCACCGCCAGCAGTCGGTCCCCCGCGCGACGCACCTCGTCGGTGACCTCCTCCTGCGACGACAGCAGGCTCATGACCGGCTCCGGCAGTCCCAGCTCCCGCACCGAGCGCCCCCGCACGTCAGCCGGCAGTCCGAGGAGCCGTGTCGCCTCGTCGTTCGCCAACAGCAGCCGTCCGTCGGCGCCGGTGATCAGCACCCCTTCCCGCACCGCGTGCAGGACCGCGTCGTGGTGCTCGTACAACTGGGCCAGCTCCACCGGAGCCAGGCCGAAGGTCTGCCGCCGCAGCCGCCGGGACACCAGCGTCGTCCCCGTCATGGCCAGCGCCAGCGCGACCGCGCCGCCGGCCAGGATGATCGGCAGCTGCGGCAGCCACAGTCCCACCACGTTCCTGACCGTGATTCCGGCGGAGACCAGGCCGACCACCTTGCCGCGCGAGTCGGTCACCGGAACCACCGCCTGGACGTCCGTCCCCCGGCCCGCGGGCAGGGGCGGCCCACCGGCCTGCTCGATGACGGTACGGCCCTGCAGCGCCGGTGCGATGGCGCCGACGAACTTCTTCCCGATCTCCTGCGGATAGGGGTAGGTGTAACGAATCCCCTTCGTGCTGATGACGACGACGAAATCCATGCCGGTGCGCTTGCGCGCCGCCTCGGCCCGCGGCTGGAGCACCGCTGAGGGGTCCCGGCTCCGCAGTGCCGCTGCCACGCCAGGGGCACTCGCGAACGACTGGGCCGCGACGACCGACTCCCGTCGCCCCTGCTGCAGAGCGTCACTCGCCGCCTGGAGCACCATGCCCACCACCGCGGCCACCACCAGCAGGACCACGATGACGACCTGGAGGAGGAACACCTGACCGGCCGCACTGCGCGGGTCCAACCGGCAAGCGCGACCTTTGCGCGAGCGGCCGACGGGCGGATGACGTTCCGGGCTCAGAGGGCGTTCGGAGAATGCCTCCATACACCCTTGATAACACCACTGTGGGCAAGCCGACGCCGATCGAATCCGACGCCCTCTGCTGCCGCTACGCGGCACCAGAGGGCGTCGGTGCAGGAAGGAACGAGCCGAGCGGGAGCAGGGCGTCGAGAGCGGATGCCCGTCGGCGCGGCAGGCGTAGGTGCGCTGCTGACCGCCCGGACTGCGGCGGTGATGTGCTGCGCGGCATGCCGTGCGCCCTCGTCCCCGGCCGACCCCGTGCTGATCGCGTCGCTGGACACGCGGGCCGGCTCGCGGTCGGCGGCACCGTATGCGCGACTCGGCAACGGACTCAACGTCTACTCAGACACCCCTTCTGGCCATGATCCGTCGCGCGACGGCGAGGGAAAGGCGCGTCGGCAGCAGCCTTCCGAACAGGAGAGCGTTCAGGGCGTTGGTTCTGCCGTCGATGACCGCCGGTCCGTTGCCCGCCAGGGCACGCAACACCGTGGTGGCGACCGCCTCGGTGCTCCGCGTGCCGCGGGTGTTCATCGGCGTCTTCGTGGGACCGGGACTGACCGCCACCACCCGGACCCCGGTGCCCTGGGTCTCGGCCCACAGCGCTTGGGTGAACGAGACGACGTACGCCCGACCCGTACATACGACAGGGGAGCTCCGTTTCCGCCATGCCGCCGCCTTCCAGCAGCGATACTGGATGCATGGACTCGACGATCACCGCCCCCCCCCCGCGCCGAGGTACTGCGGGACCGCTACCGCAGCCGACTGCCCGAGCGCTTGCAGGAGCTGGCCGGCCCCGTCGAGGGCAACGTGGACCTGCCGCTCCACATCGTCTGGTCCGGGCGGACGAGCTACAGCCTGGACCGTCCGAAGTCCCGCATGACGCTCTACCGGACCGTCCTCGCCGAAGGACTCCGTGAGGACCTGGTGGCACTCCTGCACCACCGGCTGCTCACCGAGCAGTGGCCCGTGCTGCGGCGCTTGATCAGCCCCTACATCCGCGAGGTCTGGGAGGACGCTTTCCCCGAGCTGCTCCGCACCGCTCCGGCCGACACGACCGCCGCGTGAAGCTCACTCCGCTCCACGAGCGTCTCCTCGCCGACATCCTCGACATCGGCTCCCCCTACCCTCTGGTCCTCATCGGCGGATACGCCGTACAGGCCCACGGCCTGGTCGAACGCTTCAGCCGCGACCTCGACGTCGCCACCGCGAACCCCGCTCCGATGCCGGAGATCGTCGCCTCACTCACAGCGGGTCTCAGCGAGCGCGGATGGCGGACCACGCACGTCCAGACCGATCCGCTCAGCGGCCGTTTCATCGTCACGGATCCGGACACCGGCGAGGAGTGCGAGGTCGACGTCCTCAAGGCGGCGTTCTGGGCCCCTCCCGCTCAGACCCCCTACGGCCCTGTTCACCTCGATGACGTGATCGGCACCAAGGTCCGTGCCCTCGCCGACCGCGGCACCGTCCGTGACCTCATCGACGTCCAAGCTGCCTCCCGCCACCGCTCCACCGCCGACCTCGAATCCCTGGGCCGCCGTCGTGTCCACGACGAGTTCAGCCTTGAAGACCTCCGGGACAGGCTCATTGGCGCGGACTGGTACGAGGATGAGGACTACACCGCGTATGGGCTCACCTCCCGCCAGATCGACGAACTCAAGGCGTGGGCACTGGAGTGGGCGGAGGATCTGAGTGCGCGGATCCATGACGAGAACGCCTGAGAGGCGGACATCGTGCCCATCCCGCCTCTACCGCCGTTGCAACGAGGGGATGCGGAGCAGCCAGTAGTTGCAACCCGGAGCCATCCACGATGGGTGGCCACCCGGCACGGCGGATGTGCAGGGCAGCCGAGCGATACCCCGCAGTGGAGCGTGGCCTTCTGTGCTCCTTCACACGGCCGGATCCGCTACTTGTCGTGCTCGTTGTGCATGGTCAGCAGAGGCCCTGACAGGTGTTTACAGAACGCGGACGATGCGCCACAGAGCCGGGCTGCGCTTCGGATGATTCCACTGCCTTCCTCCTCTTCGTTGCCTTCCTGCTTGTAAGTAGCAGTCTGGGCAGACGGCCGGAACTCAGCTGCCCACCAAGTGGTAGCGACTGTGATCGATCGATCACAGTCGTGAGCCCGGCCTGGTTGAACCCCAAGCTTGCAGACCGGTCAGGTTGATCACGGCTTCGGATCGGGCCGGGAGCGTCTCGTATCCGAAGAGGAGACGCCGGTGGAGCATCAACCATCCGTAGCTCCGTTCGACCGCCTGACGCTTTGGGGCCGGGTGCAGCCCGGTAATGCCAGGAGTGCGGTGAACGATTTCCAGGTCGATGCCGAAGGCGGCTCCGCGCTTGACCTGACGTATAGTCAGGTAAGTGGACGGATGTTCGAACAGGTGCTTGGTTGGCGATGGAGAATCAGCCTGGTGCGCACGTAAGTGCAGGTGAGAAGCCCTCCTGCCCGAGTGAAGTCGATGTTCCTCGGTATCTTCGGGTCCTACGCGTGCCGGTGTACAGTGAGGGCCGCCCTTGACCTGCAGAAAGCAGGCAGGGAGCCGTCTTCCAGGAGTCCAAAGTGCTGCGTACTCTGTTCAAGTCGAAGATCCACCGCGCCACCGTCACCCAGGCCGACCTGCACTACGTGGGATCGGTGACCATCGACGCCGATCTGCTCGACGCCGCCGACCTGCTTCCCGGTGAGCTGGTCCACATCGTCGACATCACCAACGGGGCCCGGCTGGAGACCTACGTCATCGAGGGCGAGCGGGGCTCGGGGGTCGTCGGGATCAACGGTGCCGCCGCTCACCTCGTCCACCCCGGCGACCTGGTGATCATCATCAGCTACGCTCAGGTCACCGACGCCGAGGCGCGTGCGTTTCGGCCGCGGGTCGTGCACGTCGACCGCGACAACCGGATCGTGGCGCTCGGTGCCGACCCGTCCGAGCCGGTACCGGGCTCGGACCAGGAGCGCAGCCCGCAGGCCGTAGCGGTCTGACCGGCGGACCAGGAGGGCGACATGAGCGACATCGAGATCCGCGACGACCGGCAGGCCGGACGTCTGGAGGCGGTCGCCGACGGCGACGTCGTCGGCCGCATCGAGTACTTCGTGCTGGAGTCGCCCTCCCGGGCCCTCGTCCCCGTGCACACCATCGTGGAACCGGAACACGAGGGGAAGGGCATCGCGGGCTCCCTGGCCCGCGAGCTGTACGCCGTCTCCGAGCGCGAGGACACCCCGGTGGCCCCGCTCTGCCCGTACGTCGTCAGGTGGGCCGAACGCCACCCGGACATCGCCCCCACGCCCGACCCCGAGCTGCTGCGCGCGGCGAAGGAGTGGCTGGTGGCCCACCCCGGCCGGTTCTGAACCTCCCCGAGGCGGCGGCGCGGACGGCGCGTGCCGGGGGGTGACCGCCACCGGGGTGAGTGCGTGAGGCCGGGCCGGGTACGCGTGGCAGTGCACCAGAGGTGACATCGAGCCACTGGCGGAGGACGCCATGACGAACCCGCAGCCCGACCCCGTACCCCCGGGCCCCCCGCCCGGTCCGGGCCCCCAGCCTCCGGACCCCTATCCCAGTCCGGTCCCCGACCCGCAACCGCCTCCGGGCCCGGAACCGGCGCCCACGCCGTCGCCGCCGGGCCCCGGCCCCACCCCGCCGTCCCCGGGCCCGGACCCCGTCCCGGCACCGCCGCCGCCCGGTCCCGCCCCGTCCCCGGTGCCGCCCGGCCCGGAGCCGACCCCCAGTCCGGAACCGGGGCCGCCGCTCACCTGACGAGGCCTCGAACGCCGTCGGCCCCCGACAACGCGAGGGGCGCGGGTGAGTCGCGTGACACCGTGGCTCACCCGCGCCCCGACGGCCGGCGGTCCTACGCGCCGACCTCGCCGCGGTCCCCGCCCCACAGCGTGTGGAACGACCCCTCCTGGTCCACCCTGCGGTACGTGTGCGCCCCGAAGAAGTCCCGCTGGCCCTGCGTGAGCGCCGCGGGCAGCCGCTCCGCCCGCAGCGCGTCGTAGTACGCCAGGGCCGCCGAGAAGCCGGGCACCGCCACCCCCTGCCGGGTCGCCGCGATGATCACCTCACGCCAGTCGTCCTGCGCGTCGGCGATCTCCCGGGCGAACGTCTCGTCGGACAGCAGGCTGGGCAGGTCGGCGCGGGCGTCGTAGGCCGCGCGGATCCGGTCCAGGAACGCCGCCCGGATGATGCAGCCGCCCCGCCAGATCGCGGAGACCGCACCGAGGTCGATGTCCCAGTCGTACTCGTCGCTGCCCGCCTGGATCTCGTGGAAGCCCTGCGTGTACGACACGATCTTCGACGCGTACAGCGCCTGCTCCACCCGGTCGGCGAACGCCGCCGCCTCCGCCTCGGACAGCGGCGTCGGCTTGGGACCGGCCAGCTCGCGGGAGGCGGCGCGCAGGTCGGCATGGCCGGACAGGGAACGCGCGAACACCGCCTCGGCGATGCCCGACACCGGCACGCCCAGGTCGAGGGCGATCTGGACGGTCCAGCGGCCGGTGCCCTTCTGCTCGGCCTGGTCCACCACCACGTCCACGAACGGCTTCCCGGTCGCCGCATCCACGTGCGCCAGCACCTCGGCCGTGATCTCGATCAGATACGAGTCGAGCCGGCCGGTGTTCCAGGTGCGGAAGATCTCCGCGATCTGCGCGGGGGAGTACCCGGCGACATCGCGCAGCAGCTGGTACGCCTCGCCGATCAGCTGCATGTCGGCGTACTCGATGCCGTTGTGCACCATCTTCACGAAGTGCCCGGCGCCGTCGGGGCCGCAGTGCGTGACGCAGGGCGCGCCGTCCGCCGCCTTCGCCGAGATCTTCTCCAGCATCGGGCCCAGCGAGTCGTACGACTCCCTCGGGCCGCCCGGCATGATGCTCGGCCCGTGCAGCGCGCCCTCCTCGCCGCCGGAGACTCCCATGCCGACGAAGTGGATGCCCTGCTCCCGCAGCGCCTTCTCGCGGCGCCGGGTGTCGGCGAAGTGCGCGTTGCCGCCGTCGATGATCATGTCGCCGGGCTCCAGGAGCGGGGCGAACTCCTCGATCACCGCGTCCGTGGGGCTGCCCGCCTTGACCATGATGACCAGCCGGCGCGGGCGTTCCAGCGCCTGGACGAACTCCTTCGCCGTCTCGGCCGCGATGAAGTCGCCCTCGTCCCCGAAGTTCTCCACCAGCTCGCGTGTCTTCGACACCGTGCGGTTGTGCAACGCCACCGTGTAGCCGTTGCGCGCGAAGTTCCGGGCGAGGTTGCGGCCCATGACCGCGAGACCCGTGACGCCGATCTGCGCCGAAGTGCTCATACCGCCTGCTCCTCAAAGATCGAGTCGATCTTGTAGAACGTGCAAAAGGTGCTGCCGCCCCGTGTCCGCCAGTATTGCCCAAAGGCCATCCTGACTCGCCGTCCGACCGGCCGCACACGCAGATACGGACGACATGGGGCCGACGCCTCAGTAACCACGTGAGATGCCGTACCGGGGCCGTCGCGGGAGGCCGTGCGACCGAGGGGGCGTCAAGTCGGTTTGTCCCCAGACCGCTTCACGAAGTGACGGCCGTGTCCCCCGGGGCGAGAGGCGGCTGATTGCCGCCTTGTCATGGCCTGTTCGGGGCGCTTAGTTTTGGCCTTTCCTGATGCGCGTGGCGAGGGGGCTCCAGACATGGCCGAACGCGGCCGGCACCGCCGGTACCAGCCGAACAGGATCAACCGGGCCTCGCTCACCGTCACGGCGGGCGGCGCCGGGCTCGCGATCCCGCTCGCCGCCGCCGGGACCGCCACGGCGGCGTCGGTGACCACCTGGGAGAAGGTCGCCGCCTGCGAGTCCAGCGGCGACTGGCACATCAACACCGGCAACGGCTATTACGGCGGGCTCCAGTTCACCCAGTCCACCTGGGAGGCGTACGGCGGCACCCGGTACGCGCCGCGGGCCGACCTCGCGACCAGGGACCAGCAGATGGCCGTCGCGGAGAAGGTCCTCGACGGGCAGGGGCCGGGCGCCTGGCCGGTCTGCTCGGTACGGGGCGGCCTCACCCGCGGCGGCGGCGCGCCCGACGTGCACACCGGGAGCACGCATGCCGGGAGCACGCACGCCGGGACGACGCATGCCGGGACCACGAACGCCGGTGGCACGCACAGCGACAGCGCCCGTACCCGCCCCGTGAGGAGCTCGGTGCGGGACGTGCAGCCGCAGACCACGCCGCAATCCCGGGCGGGCAAGGCCGAGATGTACACCGTGGTGCGCGGCGACACGCTCTCCGGGATCGCCGACGAACACGACGTGGCAGGGGGCTGGCACCGGCTGTACGCCGCCAACCGCGCGACGGTCGGGGCGGACCCCGACCTGATCCTGCCGGGGCAGCGGCTGAGTCTGACCGGCCGGGCCGCACGGACGGAGCAGCCGGTCGGCGGGGCCGAGGCGAGGCGGAAGGCCAAGGCGAAGCCCGCGGCGAAGAGCCGGACGAAGTCCGAGGCGAGGAAGGCCCCGACGCACACCGGGCACTCCCTCGTCGCCCCGGTCGACGCCCCGATCGGCACGCCGTACCACGCGGTCGGCTCGCACTGGTCGAAGGGCTACCACACCGGCGTCGACTTCCTCGCACCCACCGGCACCTCGGTCAGGGCGGTCGAGGCCGGGGAGGTCGTCACGGCGGGCTGGGGCGGCTCGTACGGCTACCAGGTGGTGATCCGGCACGCCGACGGCCGCTACTCGCAGTACGGCCATCTCTCGGCCATCTCCGTGCGGGCCGGCCAGAGTGTCGCCACGGGCCAGCGGATAGGGCGCTCGGGTGCCACGGGGAACACCACGGGCCCGCATCTGCACTTCGAGGTGCGGACGGGGCCGGGATTCGGCTCGGACATCGACCCGGTCGCCTATCTCCGGGCCGGTGGCGTCAGGATGTGACGGATGCGGCGCGTGTACGGGGCCGGTCCAGCAGGGCGCCGTGCACGTAGTCGGCTGCGGGCAGCAGCACATCGGCCACGTCCGCCGCGGACGCCGTGCGCTGCTGGGGCATCGTGAGCGCGGGCGAACCCGAAACCGACTCGCCGTCGACGATCGCGCCGGACACCGGCCGCCCCGCGCCCGCACCGGTCCCCGCCGGACCACCCTCGCCCGGCACGAGATTGGCGTCCACCGCCCACACCGCCGCCGGATCGCCCTCGGCCGGACCGAGCGCCCCCGCCCGTCCCGTCCCGGTCGGACCGGCATCCACCAGGCCGGTCGTCTCCGGTCCGACCCCTGCCAGGCCCGCCGCCGTCCTCGCGCCGCCGTCCGGCCCCGTCTCCGTTCGCCCGAGCGCCGCCAGGTCCGCTGCCGCCCGGCCACCGTCCGCCGGGCATGCCTCCGCCCTCATCGCGCCGCCGTCCGGCCCCGTCTCCGTTCGCCCGAGCGCCGCCAGGTCCGCTGCCGCCCGGCCACCGTCCGCCGGGCATGCCTCCGCCCTCATCGCGCCGCCGTCCGGCCCCGTCTCCGTCCGCCCGAGCGCCGCCAGGTCCGCTGCCGCCCGGCCACCGTCCGCCGGGCATGCCTCCGCCTCGCCGACCACCGCCGACCCCGCCCGGCCACCGTCCGCCAGGCCCGTCTCGGCCTCGCCGACCACCGCCGACCCCGTCCGGCCGTCGTCCGCCAGGCCCGCCTCCGCCAGTTCCACCAGTGCCTCGACCAGGGGCTCGGGTGACGTCGTGGGTGCGGTTTCCGGCAGCGGCTGCGTGCGGACCGGGTGCGGAGTGCTCTCGATGCGTTCGGTCGTGAGCAGGATCAGGCCACCTGCCGCGACCACACCGCAGCCGAGCGCCAGCAGCGTGCCGGTCGCGCCGTAGCGGAACGCCTCGCCGAACATGGTGATGCCGACCGCCGCGGCCAGCACGGGGTTGACCACGGTGAGCGTGGCCAGCGGCGCGGCGAGGCCGCCGCCGCGGTAGGAGGCCTGGGAGATCATGACGCCCGCCACGGCGTAGGCGCCGATCACCGCCGGCCAGACCGCGTCGGCCGGGGCGATCCCGCCGTCCCAGTCGATGGCCACCACCTTGGTGAACACCGAGGACATGCCGAAGGCTATGCCGGACGCGGTGGCGAGCAGCACACTGCGCACCGCCGGATGACGGTGCGCGGCCCGCCCGGCGATCATCAGCGCCACCACCGCCCCGCCGGTGACCAGCGCGACCCCGATCCGCCCCGCGGAGTCGAGGGCGTGCGAGTCGGAGGAGCCGACCAGGGAGAGCAGACCGGCGAGGCCCACGGTGGCCATGATCGCCCCGCGCCAGGCGGTCGCCCCGGCCCCGCGGCCCACGAACAGCGCCGCCATGGGCAGCGCGAACACGATGGTGAGCGCGCCCAGCGGCTGGACCAGGCTCAGCGGGCCGTAGGCCAGAGCCACGACGTGCAGCAGACCGCCGAGGCCGTTGAGCGCCATCGCGCCCCACCAGCTCGGGCGGCGCAGCGGCGCGTACTGCTCGTCGGGGGAGGAGACCGCGACCTGCTCCTGCACGATCGCTCCGCCCGCGTAGGCGACGGCGGAGACGAACGAAAGCAGCACGGACAACGCGAGGGCGCTCATGCACGGCTCCACTGCGTCATGCGCGGCCGGTTGGCCCCACGCGGTGATCGGTCGGCTTCCATGAACAACACTCTGCCCGCCCGGCTGCTTCCCGTCGTCGTACCTGAGCACCGAATGCGTCGTACTGCCGATGGAGTAGGAAAGGACCCCGATCATCCCCAGGGTGGGTGACGCCGGGTGGAGGGCCGGGCGGCCGGGGGCCCAACACTCCTGGTACTACTGCTGTCCGTGGACCTGGACCCCGATCTCGCCGCGCTCCGCCCGCTCGGCGGCTTCTTCGTCCTGCGGACGGTGCCCGCGGCGACCGCGGGCACCGCGGCGGCCCGGACCGACGCGCTGCCGACCCTCGCGAGGGCCTACGCGGGGGCCCACGACGGGGCCCACGACGGGAACTGCGCGGGAGCCCGCGCGGGGGCCTGTGAGAAAGCCGGTCCGGACGGTCGCCGCGATCCCCTCACCCACCGCGTCGGCACGGTCCGGGAGCGGCTTCGGGCCCCCGAGCCCAGGGTGGCCGCCTCCATCGCGCACCAGGCGCTGGCCGCCCGGCTCTGGTCCGTGGCCCTCGGCTGCGCCGCCCGGTACGGCCGCCTGCCCGACCTGGACCCCCGCCTGCTCCGATGGGACACCGACGCCACCGCCCCCGACGACCTCTGGCTCACCGAGGTACGCGCGCTGCCCGGCGGCGCCGAACCGGCCACCCTGGTGGACGCCGTCGTACACGGCCATCTCGAACCCCTGGCCGCGGCCCTGCGCGCCCGCCACGGCGTCGCCGCCGGCCTGTTGTGGGGCAACGCGGGCTCGGCGCTGGCCGGCGCGGCCCGCGAACTGGACCGACGGGCCCGCGCCGACGGCGACGCGCACCTCGCGCGCCGCGCCCGCGCCCTCACCGCGGCCCTGTTCGCCCACCCGCGGCTGCGCCCCACCGGCACCCGCACCGGACTGTCCTTCCACCGCCGCAGTTGCTGCCTCTACTACCGGGTACCGGGCGGCGGGATCTGCGGTGACTGTTGTTTCACACAACCGCCGCGCCCTTCCGCGCGCGCCGCTTCTGGGTGACCATGGACCAACCGGGCGTCAAGAGCGAGGGGTTGCGGGTGCGAGTCGGACTGCTGACCCGGGAGTACCCCCCGGACGTGTACGGCGGTGCTGGTGTTCACGTGGAGTTCCTCGCCCGGGAGTTGCGGCCCCTGGTCGACCTCGAGGTGCACTGCTGGGGCGAGGGCCGCGGCGACGGTGTGGTCCGGCACCGCCCCTGGTCCGCCCTGGACACCGCCAACGACGCGCTGCGCACCTTCTCCGTGGACCTCGCCATGGCCGCGGGACTCGAAGGCCGCGAACTCGTCCACTCCCACACCTGGTACGCCAACCTCGCCGGTCACGTGGCCAAGATGCTGTACGGCGTCCCGCACGTCGTCACCGCGCACTCCCTGGAGCCGCTGCGCCCCTGGAAGGCCGAGCAACTCGGCGGCGGGTACGCGCTGTCCAGCTGGGCGGAGCGCAGCGCGATCGAGGCCGCCGACGCCGTGATCGCCGTCTCCGGGGCCATGCGCGCGGACATCCTCGGCTGCTACCCGGGCCTCGACCCGGCGAGGGTCCGCGTCGTGCACAACGGCATCGACACCGCCCTGTACCGGCCGGACCACGGCACCGACGTCCTCGCCCGCAACGGCATCGACCCGAGCCGCCCCTACGTGCTGTTCGTGGGCCGGATCACCCGCCAGAAGGGCGTCCCGCACCTGCTGCGCGCCGTACGGGACATCGACCCCGCGGCGCAGGTCGTGCTGTGCGCCGGGGCGCCCGACACACCGGAGATCGACCGGGAGTTCCGCGAGCTCTTCGAGGAGCTCAGCCGGGTCCGCGAGGGTGTGCACTGGATCCCCCAGATGCTGCCGCGCGCCGACGTCATCCAACTGCTCACCCACGCGACCGTGTTCGCCTGCCCCTCGGTGTACGAGCCGCTCGGCATCGTCAACCTGGAGGCGATGGCCTGCGGCACGCCCGTGGTGGCGTCCCGGGTCGGCGGCATCCCCGAGGTCGTCGAGGACGGCGAGACCGGCCTGCTGGTCGATCTCGACGACGACTTCGAGGCGGGTCTCGCCCGGGCCCTGGACACGGTGGTGGGCGACCGGGAGACGGCTCGGCGGATGGGTGAGGCCGGACGGCGGCGAGCGGTGGGCGAGTTCGGCTGGGACGCGGTGGCCGGACGCACGGTCCTGCTGTACGAGGAGATCCTGAAGCAGGCGTGATCAGCACAGGCATGATCTGCGCAGACGCGAGCAGAGAACCTCGAACAGCCTTAACGAACAAGCCGCCTGTTCGACGTGATCCCGGTGCAGGCTTAGCGGATGTGCTCCCAGGGCAGGCATGGAGCACCAGGGTGAGGGGAGCGGCCATGCGTCGTGGTGGGCCTTCGGTACTCGGGATCGTACTGGCCGGTGGAGAGGGCAAACGCCTGATGCCGCTGACCGCGGACCGGGCCAAACCAGCTGTCACCTTCGGCGGGACCTACCGCCTGGTCGACTTCGTGCTGTCCAACCTGGTCAACGCGGACGTGCTGCGCATCTGCGTGCTGACCCAGTACAAGTCGCACTCGCTGGACCGGCACATCACCACCACCTGGCGGATGTCCAGTCTGCTCGGCAACTACGTCACACCGGTCCCGGCCCAGCAGCGGCTCGGCCCGCGCTGGTACCTGGGCAGCGCCGATGCCCTGCTGCAGTCCCTCAACCTCGTCAACGACGAACAGCCCGAGTACGTGGCGGTGTTCGGCGCGGACCACGTCTACCGGATGGACCCCCGGCAGATGCTCCAGCAGCACATCGAGGGCGGTGCCGGCGTCACGGTCGCGGGCATCCGGGTCCCGCGCGGCGAGTCCTCGGCGTTCGGGGTGATCACGCCCGGCTCGGACGGCCGGACGATAGAGACCTTCCTGGAGAAGCCCGCCGACCCGCCCGGCCTGCCGGACGCCCCGGACACCGTGTTCGCCTCCATGGGCAACTACATCTTCACCACCAAGGCCCTGATCGACTCGCTGCACCGGGACGCCGAGGACGACGACTCGGTGCACGACATGGGCGGCTCGATCCTGCCCCAGCTCACCGCCCGCGGCGAGGCCCAGCTCTACGACTTCGGCACCAACCACATCCCCGGCGAGACCAGCCGCGACCGCGGCTACTGGCGGGACGTCGGCACCCTCGACGCGTACTACGACGCGCACATGGACCTGATCGCGGAGCGCCCGGCCTTCAACCTCTTCAACCGCAACTGGCCCATCTACACCCACTCCTACCAGCTCTCGCCGGCCCGTTTCAACGCCGGCGGGATGGCGAGCGAGTCCATCATCAGCGCGGGCTGCCTGATCCGCGGCCAGGTCACCCGGTCCGTGCTGTCACCGGGCGTGCGCGTCGACCCGGGCGCGGTGGTCCAGGGGTCGATACTGCACGACAACGTGGTCGTGGGCCGGGGCGCGGTGGTGCGCGGCGCGGTCCTCGACAAGAACGTGGAGGTCCCGCCCGGCGCCACGATAGGCGTCAACCCCGAGCGGGACACCGAGCTGTACACCGTCTCCAAGGGCGGGGTCATCGCCCTCGGGAAGGGGCAGCTGGTCTCGTAGTCACGGATCCGCCACGGGCCCGGCGCCGTTCGCGCCGGGCCCAACTCGTATGCGACGCGCCGGAAGTGAAAACCCCTATTTGCCGGGCTTTGCGGCCTTTCCCCCTCACGATGCAGACAGCGATGTCGAACTTCGGAGGTCATCGACATGAGAGGGACCCGGCGCACACGGCTGTGCCTCGCCGGGGTGCTGACAGCGTCCGCGCTGTTCACCACCCCCGCCGCAGGGGCGGCAGATCCGGCCGACGGCCACCTCACCGACCTGGTGAACCCCTTCATCGGCAGCCAGGACGAGGGCAACACCTTCCCCGGCGCGGCCGTGCCCTTCGGCATGGTGCAGCTCTCCCCGGACACCGGGCACAGCACCGGCTACGACTACTCCCAGCACCGGATCCGCGGCTTCTCCCTGGTGCACCTCTCCGGCGTGGGCTGTGCCATCGGCGGTGACCTGCCCGTGCTGCCGACCACCGGGGACGTCACACAGACGGACTACGCCCGGTACGCCGCCGGGTTCGGCCACGCCGACGAGCAGGCGAGCCCCGGCTACTACCGCGTCGGTCTCGACTCCGGTGTCCGGGCCGAGCTGACGGCGACCGCCCGCACCGGCGTGCAGCGCTACACCTTCCCGGCCACCGACAAGGCGAACGTCCTGCTCAACGCGGCCCAGGCGTTGCACAGGCCGGTGAGCAGCGAGGTCGAGATCCTCGACGACCGCACCGTCCGCACCAGGATCACCGGCCACGGCTTCTGCCGGGACACCGCCCCCTACACCGTCTACACGGTCACCCGCTTCAGCCGCCCCTTCACCGGCTACGGCACCTGGCACGGCACGGCGGTCACCCCCGGCTCCCGCGCCGGAACCGACGGCGCCTACGTGCGATTCGACACCACCGGGGACCGTACCGTCGAGGCGACCACCGCCCTGTCGTACGTCGACGCGCGCGGTGCCGAGGCCAATCTCCGCGCGGAAGGCGGCCGTTCGTTCGACACGGTGCGACGGCAGGCCCGGGACGCCTGGGAGCGGCGGCTCGCCGGCGTCCGCGTCCGGGGCGGCGGTCCCACCCTCCGCCGCACGTTCTACTCGTCCCTGTACCGCAGTTTCCTCGCGCCGAGCGTCGGCGAGGACGCCGACGGCCGCTACACCGGCTGGGACCGCCGCATCCACCGCGCCAGGGGCTTCACCTACTACCAGAACTGGTCGCTCTGGGACACCTACCGCACCCAGGCCCAGCTGCTCGCCCTGCTCGCGCCGCGTGAGGCCCGCGACATGGCCCTGTCGGTGCTGAAGATCGACGAGGAGGGCGGCTGGCTGCCCCGCTGGGGCTACGGCACGGTCGAGACGAACATCATGACCGGCGACCCGGTCACCCCCTTCCTGACCACGGCCTACCAGACGGGCCTGCTCAAGGGGTACGAGGAGCGCGCCTACCGGGCGCTGAAGAAGAACGCCGACGGCGTGCCGCCCGCGGCCAATCCCGGCATCGGCCGCGAGGCCAACGCCGAGTACCTGGCGAACGGCTTCGCCCCCTACCTCAAGGGCCGCCCGCACGCCAAGGTGGGCGACTCCGACTACGACCACGGTGCCTCGGTCACCCTGGAGTACGCCCTCTCCGACGCGATGCTCGGCCAGATGGCCCGGGACCTCGGCCACACCGCGGACGCGGCGCGCTACGCCACCCGGGCGCAGTACTACCGCAACGTCTTCGACCCCTCCACCGGCTTCTTCCGCGCCCGCGACGGCCAGGGCCTCTTCACCGGCAACCCCGACCCGGCCCGCGGCATCGGCTTCCACGAGGGCACCGCCTGGCAGTACCAGTGGCTCGTCCCGCAGGACCTGCCCGGCGTGATCTCCCTGATCGGCGGCGAGGACGCCACCAACCGGCGGCTCGACTCCTTCTTCGCCTACGACAAGCTGCTCGCCGACCCGGTCAGGACCGCCCGCGAGGTCTGGGTGCACGGCGACGCGTACACCTACTACAACGCGGCCGTCTACAACCCGATGAACGAGCCCGACCTCATCGCCCCCTACACCTACCTCTCCACGGGCCGCCCCTGGCAGACCACCGACGTGGTGCACGCGGCCCTGACCCTGTTCACCGACGGGCCGACCGGGATGACCGGCAACGACGACCTGGGCACCATGTCCGCCTGGAACGTGCTGTCGTCCATCGGGCTCTTCCCGGTCCAGCCGGGGTACGGCACCTGGGGCCTGTCCACGCCCGTCTTCGACCGCGTCGACGTGCACCTCGACCGCCGCTGGTGGCCGAGCGGCGGCTTCACGGTGACCGCGCCCGGCACCTCCGCCACCGACCGCTACATCCAGCGGGCCCGCAGGGACGGATCCGACTACGGCCGCACCTACCTGACGAACGGTTCGCTGCGTTCCCTGCGGTCACTGGCGTTCACGGTCGGCCCGCGCCCGTCGGAGTGGGGTACGTCACCCGAGGCGGCCCCACCGGCGCTGAAGTGACCTCAGCCGTCCCTTGGCTCCCGCCTCTTTCGGTGGAGGCGGGACTTAATCTGCTGTTAACTGAGCGTAGCGTGATCATACTTGACCGTAATCAGGTGTCGGCGTTTGACTGCTGATCCACCCTCCGTCGACGCGAGGCGTTTGATGACTGCGACTGCTGACCTGCTCGCCCCTCTCGATCTGGCCTTCTGGAACATCGAGTCCGACCGGCACCCGATGCACCTGGGCGCGCTCGGCGTGTTCTCGGCGCACTCGCCGACGGCCGGTGCGCACGCCGCCGACCTGCTCGCGGCCCGTGCCGCCGCCGTGCCCGGTCTGCGCATGCGCATCAGGGACGTCTGGCAGCCACTGGCCTTCGGCGGCGCCGCACGCGAGACCGACCCGGACTTCGACCCCCTCGACCACGTCCGGCTGCACGCCCCCACCGGCGACTTCCAGGCGGTCGCGGGCCGGCTGATGGAACGTCCGCTGGAGCGCGGCCGGCCGCCGTGGGAGGCGCATGTGCTGCCCGGCGAGGACGGCGTGTCCTTCGCGGTGCTGTTCAAGTTCCACCACGCGCTCGCCGACGGGCTGCGCGCCCTCAGACTGGCCGCCGGCGTCATGGACCCGCTCGACCTGCCCGAGCGCTCCCCGCGGCCGATCGAGGCCCCCCGTCCGATGCTGGCCCTGCCCGACGTGCGCAGGATGCCCGAGCTGGTGCGCGGCGCCCTCTCGGACGTGGGCCGGGCCCTGGACATCGGTGCGTCCGTCGCCCTGTCCGCGCTCGGCGTGAGCTCGTCCACCGCGCTGCGGTCCGAGCCCACCGGCACCCGCAGCATCGCCGGGGTCGACCTCGACATCGACGACGTGCACCGCGTCCGCAAGGCGGTCGGCGGCACCGTCAACGACGTGCTCATCGCCGTCGTCGCCGGGGCGCTGCGCCGCTGGCTGGAGGAGCGCGGCGACAGCACCGCGGGCGTCGCTCCGCGGGCGCTGATCCCCGTCTCCAAGCGCCGTCCGCGCAGCGCCACCCCCCAGGGCAACCGGCTCTCCGGGTACCTGATACGGCTCCCGGTCGACAACCCCGACCCGCTCGCCCGCCTCGACCGCGTCCGCACGGCGATGGTCCGCAACAAGGACGCCGGGCCCAACCGGGGCGCCGGTGCCGTCGCCCTGCTCGCCGACCACGTGCCGGCGCTCGGGCACCGGCTCGGCGGGCCGCTCGTCGGCCAGGCCGCCCGGCTCTGGTTCGACATCCTGGTCACCAGCGTGCCGCTGCCCGGCCTCGGCCTGCGCCTGGGCGGCCACCCGCTCACCGCCGTCTACCCGCTGGCCCCGCTCGCGCCCGGCCAGTCCCTCGCCGTCGCCGTCTCCACCTACCGCAACCAGGTCCACTACGGCCTGGTGGCCGACGCGGCGGCCGTCCCCGACCTCGACGTGCTCGCCCGCGCGGTGACCGACGAGGTGGGCTCCCTGATGGAGGTGTGCGACCACCACTGAGGGAGGGCTCCCCGTGCCCCGGCCCGCCCGTCGTTCGGGCGGGTTTGGTCCTTCGGGCAGGTGCTCCGTAAAATTCCCTGTTCGAAAGCGGGCGCGAGTCGGAGCGCCGCTGGTGGATCAGGGAAGCGGCGGCGCGATGACGGTGACACAGGACGGCCCGGCGGCCGAGGACGCGGTGGACGCGGTGGACGCGGTGGACGCGGTGGACGCGGTGGACGCGATCGTCCACGGTCCCGGTATCGACCCCGAGCGACTCGCCGTCTGCCTCAGCGTCCTGGAGGAGCTGGACAGGCTGGAGGTCGACCACCCGGACGCCATCGCGGTGCGCCGGGCCACGGCCGGCGTCTACCGCACGGTCAAGCAGCGCCGCCGCCAGGAGCGGCGGGCCGCCAAGACCGCCCACGACAAGGCGGTCACCGAGGCCACGGCGACCGGCTCCGCCCAGCGCATCGACGACGAGACCGAGGGCCTGCTGCCGTCCTCGCGGACCGACGAGGGCCGGGTCGCCGGGATACTCCAGCGCCCGCGCTCCTGCTACACCTGCAAGGCCCGCTACGTCGAGGTCGACTACTTCTACCACCAGCTCTGTCCGGACTGCGCGGTGCTGAACCGCGCCAAGCGCGACGCCCGCGCCGACCTGACCGGCAAGCGCGCCCTGCTCACCGGCGGCCGCGCCAAGATCGGCATGTACATCGCGCTGCGGCTGCTGCGCGACGGCGCGCACACCACGATCACCACCCGCTTCCCGAAGGACGCCATCCGCCGCTTCAAGGCGATGGAGGACTCCGCGGACTGGCTGCACCGCCTGGAGGTCGTCGGCATCGACCTGCGCGACCCCGCCCAGGCCGTGGCCCTCGCGGAGCAGGTCGCCGCGGCGGGCCCGCTGGACATCCTGATCAACAACGCGACCCAGACCGTACGCCGGCTGCCCTCCGCGTACGCGGCCCTGGTCGAGGGCGAGAGCGCCCCGCTGCCCGCCGGTGAACTCCCCGCCCACCACGTCATCGGCGCCTTCAACTCGGGCGCCGTGGACGGCATCGCCGCGCTCCCGGTCGGCACCAGCGGCCTCGACGCCCAGAAGGTCGCCGACCTCGCGCTCGTGGCGGGCAACGCCAGCGTCGCCCGGCACCTCGACGGCACCGCCATCGACGCGGGCGGCCTCGTCCCGGACGTCGTCGAGACCAACACCTGGGTGCAGACCATCGACCAGATCTCCCCGGTGGAGCTCCTGGAGACCCAGCTCTGCAACTACACCTCGCCGTTCATCCTGATCAGCGCGCTGCGCCCGGCCATGGCCGACGCCGCGAAGAAGGCGGCGCGCGGCCGGTCGTACGTCGTCAACGTCTCCGCGATGGAGGGCGTCTTCGGCCGTGGCTACAAGGGCGCCGGGCACCCGAACACCAACGCGGCCAAGGCGGCCATGAACATGGTCACCCGGACCAGCGCGGCGGAGATGTTCGAGTCCGACGGCATCCTCATGACCTCCGTCGACACCGGCTGGATCACCGACGAACGCCCGCACTTCGACAAGCTGCGGCTGGCCGAGGAGGGCTTCCACGCACCACTCGACCTGGTCGACGGCGCGGCCCGGGTCTACGACCCGATCGTGCGCGGCGAGGAGGGCGAGGACGTGTACGGGGTCTTCCTGAAGGACTACGCACCCGGCAAGTGGTGACCCGCACGTAACCGTGGGCGGCGCCCGGCACCGGCGGCCTGTCCTCGCGGGGCCGTGTCCGGCGCAGGTCACGCGTTCTGCGTGGTTCGATCCCGCACGGGCCCACCCACGGGCCCGTCGCCGGTCGGGGCGGCCGCGTCACCGGCTCGATCTCGGGCACGTACGGTCGTCAGCCGGTCGGGCGTGCCGCGCGGACCCTGGTGCCGCCGTCCACCACCACGTCGGCCCCGGTCACCCACTCGGCGGCGTCCGACGCCAGCCACAGCACGGCCCGCGCCACGTCCTGCGGCTCGCCGATCCTGCCCATCGGCAGCCCCGCCGCGATCTCCCGCTCCCGCGGCTCCCACATGAACCGCGCCATCTCCGTGCGCACCAGCCCCGGCGACACCGAGTTCACCCGCACCCGGGGCGCCAGTTCCCCGGCCAGCTGCTGGGTGAGATGGAGCAGCGCCGCCTTGCTGGTGCCGTACGCCCCCACGTCCGGCCCCACGTGCGCCGCGCCCTCCGTGCAGATGTTGACCACCGCGCCGCCGTGCTCCCGCATCCAGCCCCGCCAGGCGCACTGGGTCAGCCGCAGCGGGGCCTCGACGTTCACCGTGAACGCGTCCCTCCACATGCCGAGGTCGGCGTTCATGAGCGGTCCGTACGGGCGGTTGGTGGCCGCGTTGTTGACCAGCACGTCCAGCCGCCCGAACTCGGCGAGCGCCAGCCGGGTCAGCTCCCGGGCGTGCTCCGGATCGGCCACACTGCCGGCCAGGCCGACACCGCCCAGCTCCGCGGCCGTACGCCGGACCTCTTCCGGGTCGCGGGCGCTCACGCACACCAGCGCCCCGGCCGCCGCGAAGGCCTCCGCGACCGCGCGCCCGATCCCGCGCGTGCCACCGGTGACGACGGCCGCCCTGCTCCTGAACCCGTACGACTCCCCGCGCGACAGTCCGGACGATGACGTCATCGCCGTACCGTCTCATGACGGGCCGTCAGTCGACAGCCCCCAGGCGGGAGTTGCGGGCGGCGACCAGTTCCAGGACGGTCCGCCAGTCCTCCAGGACGCCCGCGTCGAAGCCGGCGGTGCGGCTCTCCTCGTCGGCCTGGCGCAGGCGCAGCACGTCCTCGTCGGTGGCGGCGCCGTCCCCGCGCACCAGGTGGTGGACCCGCTCCCCGAGCAGGTGCCGGACGGCGTGCGCGGCGGCGTCGGCGGAACCCAGCAGTTCCCCGATCCCGCGCACCAGGCCCGCCACCTGGAGCTCCTTGTCGGCGGGGCGGCCACGGCGCAGCAGTGCCGCGGTGCGCAGCGCGCGCCGGTGCCGGCAGGCGTACAGCAGATCCATCAGCTCCTCGACGCTGCGCAGCTCCATGCGTCAGTCCTTCCGCGAGACAGCCGTTGTCCGGCGCCATCGCATCAGGTCGAGTTTTCGACCCGGCCAACGCAACCTGAACTGCGCAGCCCGTGCGGGCAGAGGTGCCCCCTCGCGATCACGGCATTATGGTACGAACGGGTCCTTGACCGGGCTGTCGGAGTACGGAGCGACTCACGATAGTTACACCTTGTTTGCACTACCTATCGAGCGGACCCGTGCTCATTTGGTTAATCTGTAGGGGACGGACAACAGCAAGGGGTCCCACCCACACCCATGGTCCGTCCCGGGGCGAGCCGGTGGACAACGGCCTGCTCTCCTGTGAGTTACCGGCGCCACCGCGTCCGACTGGCCTTCCACCCAGACCCGAGCGGGCGTCGAGCACCGGAACGCAGACTGTCCGGTACGCCCCGAGGGTGACCGACACATAAGGAGTGCGCGGTGACACCGGAGAAGACGAATCGCGAGCAGCGCCCCGCGGAACGCACCGAGGGCGCGGGCAGCCGGTCAGGACAGCTCGGCAGCCTCGACGTGTGGGCCCGGTCCGCCCCGATCCGCCTCGCGGGTTACGAAGAGGACCTCGCCGAGCCCCACATCCTGCCCAGCGTGGACTGACCGGACGGTCGGTCCTGTCGCGATCGCCGACGTGCATGGGCGTGCGAGACTCACGCCCATGCTGATCAGAGAAGCCACCGCGGCCGACTGGCCGCAGATCTGGCCCTTCTGGCACCGGATCGTCGCCGCCGCCGAGACGTACGGCTGGGACCCCGACACCTCGGAGGCAGCGGCCCGTGCCCTCTGGATGAGCCCGGCGAAGCGTGTCTACGTCGCCGAGGACCCCGCCGGCACGGTGGTCGGCTCCGCCTATCTCACCCCCAACTACGGGGGACCCGCGGCCCGGGTGGCCAACGCGGGTTTCATGGTCGACCCCGACCGCGGCGGCCAGGGCATCGGCCGCGCCCTCGCCGAGCACGTCCTCGCCGAGGCCCGGGCGCACGGCTACCGGTCCATGGTCTTCAACGCGGTCGTCGAGACCAACCCCGCCGTCGCCCTGTGGACCTCCCTCGGCTTCACGATCCTCGGCACGGTCCCGCAGGCCTACGACCACCCCGTACACGGACCGGTGGGCCTGCACATCATGTACCGCGCCCTCTGAACCGGCCGGCCGTCAGCCGAGCGGCGCCGTCCGCCGCCACGGCCGAAGCGTCTCCAGCTGCGCGGCCACGTCCAGCAGCACCGCCTCCGAGCCCGGCCGCCCCACCAGCTGAACGGCGCACGGGGCGCCCGAGGGCAGGGTGCCGAACGGGACCGACAACGCCGGCCAGCCGGTGAGGTTCCAGGCCGGGGTGAACGGCGCGTGGCCGGTGTCGGCCAGGACGTTGCGGAACCAGCCCCGCTCGTGCCACGGCGCCGCCGCGGGGGAGCGGCGGGCCAGCGCCGGGGTGAGCAGCAGGTCGTACTCGGCGAAGAACGGGGTGAGGCGGGCGCGCAGCCGGTCGCGGGAGTCGCTCACCCGCACCCCGCGCAGGAAGCGGCGGCCTGTCGCCGCGTGCACCCGGGTCCGCCGCGCCAGCAGCGCGGGGTCCAGGTCCGCCGCGTCCACGGCCGTCCCCGCGGTCCAGTGCCGCAACGCGGTGACCCCGATGGACGCCGGGTACGGCGGCTCGGCGCGCCGCACCTGATGCCCGGCACCCGCCAGCAGCCCCGCCGCCTCGGCCACCGCGTTCGTGTACGACCTGCTCACCGTGACCCCGAGCAGCGGACTGCGCCGCGAGACCGCGATCCTCAGCGGCGGCCGCTCCCCGGCGCCCGCGAACTCCCGCCCCGCCAGCACCGAGAGCATCAGCCGGGCATCCTCGACCGTGGTCGCCAGCGGCCCGTTCTCCGACATGCCGAACCAGTCGCCGTGGCCGATCCCGGCCGGCACCACCCCGAACCCCGGCTTGATCGTGACCAGACCGCAGTTGGCCGCCGGGATGCGCAGCGAGCCCATGCCGTCGTTGCCCACGGCGATCGGCACCAGCCCGGCGGCGACCGCGGCGGCGCTGCCGCCCGAGGAGCCGCCGGCGCTGCGGGTGGTGTCCCAGGGGTTGCGGGTGATGCCGTGGGCCCCTTCGGTCGTGGCGAACACGCACAGCTCGGGCACGTGCGTCAGACCCACGACCACCGCGCCCGCCGCCCGCAGCCGGGCCACGGTGACATGGTCGGCCTCGGCGGGCGTGTCCGGTGTCGCCGCCGAACCGTCACGGTGTGCCTCGCCGCGCACCGCCAGATTGTCCTTCACGGCCAACGGCACGCCTGCGAGAGGAAGTTCGTCGAGGCCGGCGCGGGCCGCGACCTCGTCCGCCTCGGCGAGCGCCGCGTCCGCCCGGACCTTCCGGAAGGCGCCGATCCGTCCGTCCAGCCGTGCGATCCGCTCCAGGTGCTCGGTCACCACCTGCCTGGGGGTGACCCGCTTCTCCCGTACGGCGGCGGCGATCTCGGCGGCGGTCCGGCCGACCCAGTTGGTCACGGGCACTCCCAGGGATGCGGAAAGGGGCTCACTCGTCGGTATGTGTACCAGGCGCGGCCATCGCGGACGCGGGGCGGGAGGGCCGGCACGTCAACCTGCCGGAGCGGACGGTGACGGGCGGGCAGGAGGTGGCCCCGCTGGTGACGGCCGACAACGAGGCGGTCGTCACCACGGCGGCGAGGCCGGCCCACGACGGCAGTGCACCCGCAGCGACGGCACGACGGCTCAGCCCCCTATCTGGCCGCGCAACCACTCCTCCACCTCCCCCACGTGCGCCGCCGCCGCGGCCCTCGCCGCCTCGGGGTCCCGGGCGACGAGGGCCCGGTGGATGGCGGCGTGCTCCCGCCGCGTCCGCGCGAACGCCCCCTCCTCCTCGTACCCCCGCCACACCCGGGCCCGGAACGTGCGCGACGACAGTCCCTCCAGGATCGCGGCCATCGTCTCGTTCCCCGCGGCCCCCGCGATCACCTGGTGGAAGGCGAGATCGTGCGCGAGGATCACCTCGGGATCGTCCGTCGCGTTCATCGCCGCCAGGTGCTTCTCCACCTCGGCCAGCTGGTCGGCCGTGATCCGCGCCGCGGCCAGCGCCGTGGCCGTCGACTCCAGGACCCGCCGCACCTCCAGGAGTTCCACCAGCCGCGGCCCGCGGGACAGGTCGGCGACCACCCCGAACGTCTCCAGGAGGTCACCCGCCTCCAGCTGGGTGACGTAGATGCCGGAGCCGTGCCGGGCCTCCAGGACGCCCAGCACCGTCAGCGCCCGGATCGCCTCGCGCATGGAGCTGCGGGACATCCCCAGCTGGGCGGCGAGATCCCGCTCCGTGGGCAGCCGTTCGCCGGGCTCCAGACGGCCCTCCGCGATCATCGCCTTGATGCGCTCGATGGCGCGCTGCGTCACCGTGCCCTTCTGGGGCGCCGTCTCGTCCACACCGCTCCTCCTGTTGCCGGTGCGCCGCAGTCTAACCAGCAAGGTGGTCCGACCAATACCGCCTGTTCGGCGGGAAAATCGCGTCTGCGGGGTGTTGATACCGCCGAGTGGTCTGATAAGTATGCGGTCATCTGCTCGAACACGCTCGATGAGGAGCTGCCAGATGCACGGCAGAACACTGAGGAAGCGGAACCGGTCCCGGATCATCGGCGCGACGGCCCTGGCCGTCGGTGCCTCGCTCGCGCTCGCCGCGTGCGGCAGCACCAAGGACACCGGCAGCGGCAGCGCCAAAGGCGGCGGCACCGGCAAGGTCGGGGTGGTCCTGCCCCTGCTGACCTCGCCGTTCTGGCAGTCGTACAACGACTACGTGCCCAAGATGGCGAAGTCCGAGGGTGTCGAGGCGCTGAAGACGGTCAACTCCAACAGCGACCCCTCGCAGCAGATCACCGACATCAACAACGAACTGAACCAGGGCGTGAAGGGCCTGGTCGTCGCCCCGCTCGACAGCGCCGCCATCGAGGCCGGCCTGGACCAGGCCGAGCGCAAGGGCGTACCGGTGGTCGCCGTGGACGTGGCGCCCGACAAGGGCAAGGTCGCCATGGTGGTGCGCGCCGACAACGTCGCCTACGGCACCAAGGCCTGCGACTACCTCGGGCAGCACGTCACCAGCGGCAAGGTCGTACAGGTCATGGGCGACCTCGCCTCGGTCAACGGCCGGGACCGCTCCGAGGCGTTCCGCTCCTGCGTGAAGAAGAAGTACCCGAAGCTCAAGGTCCTGGAGATCCCGGCCAAGTGGGAGTCCGACACGGCCGCCTCCCAGCTGGGCACCCTGCTCAACGCCAACCCCGACATCAAGGGCATCTACCTGCAGGCCGGCGGTGTCTACCTCGCGCCGACCCTGCAGACCCTGAAGTCCAAGGGCATGCTCAGGACCGCCGGGCAGAGCGGGCACATAGAGATCGTCTCCAACGACGGCATCCCGCAGGAGTTCGACGCCATCCGCAAGGGCCAGATCGACGCCACCGTCTCCCAGCCCGCCGACGCCTACGCCAAGTACGGCCTGTACTACATCAAGGCGGCGATGGAGGGGAAGACGTTCCAGCCGGGCCCGACCGACCACGACTCCACGATCGTCAAGCTGCCGAACGGCATCCTGGAGGACCAGCTGCCCGCGCCCCTGGTCACCAAGGAGAACGTGGACGACCCGAAGCTGTGGGGCAACACGGTCAAATGATCACGCCACTTGTTGAGGCCCGGGACATCGTCAAGCGGTACGGCCCCACCGTCGCGCTCGCCGACGGCCGGCTCACCGTGCTGCCCGGCGAGTCCCACGCCCTCGTCGGCCGCAACGGCGCCGGAAAGTCCACCCTGGTCAACGTCCTCACCGGGCTCCAGGTCCCGGACGAGGGCGCGGTCCGCTTCGACGGCGAACCCGCGCCCCCGCCGGCCGACCGGGACGCGTGGCGGCGCAAGGTCGCCTGCGTCTACCAGAAGCCCACGGTCGTCCCCGAACTGACGGTCGCCGAGAACCTCTTCATCAACCGGCAGCCCCTGCGGCGGGGGTTCATCAGCTGGCGACGGCTGCACCACGAGGCCGCGGCGCTCCTCGACACCTGGGACGTCCGGGTCGACCCCGAGGCCCGCACCGCCGACCTCAAGGTCGAGGACCGCCAGATGGTCGAGATCGCCCGGGCGCTCAGCTTCGGCGCCCGGTTCATCGTCCTGGACGAGCCGACCGCCCAGCTCGACAACCGCGAGATCGAGCGGCTGTTCGGCCGGATGCGGGCACTCCAGGACTCCGGCGTGACCTTCCTGTTCATCTCGCACCACCTCCAGGAGGTCTACGAGGTCTGCCAGACCGTCACCGTGCTCCGCGACGCCCGCTGGATCATCACCGCCCCCGTCGCAGACCTGCCCAGGGCCGCCCTGGTGGAGGCGATGGCGGGGGAGGCCGTCACCCGGCAGGACCAGCGGGCCCGGGACGCGGTGCCCGCCGCGGCACCCGTGGTGCTCAGCGCACGGGGGCTCAGCTCCGAGTCGTACGACGGCATCGACCTCACCGTCCGCAGCGGGGAGGTCGTCGGACTCGCCGGCACCAGCGGCAGCGGCAAGATCGAGCTCGCCGAGACCATCGCGGGGCTGCGCACCCCGACCGGTGGCACCGCCCGGGTGGCGGAGCGGCCGCTGCCGTTCGGTGACGTGCGCGCCACGCTCGGGGCCGGGGTCGGCTTCGTGCCCCGCGACCGGCACGACCAGGGCCTGGTCCCCGGAATGAGCATCGGCGACAACGCCACCATGACCGTGCTCGACCGGCTCGGCCGCGGCGGGTTCGTCGGCACCGACCGCAAGCGCGGCTTCGCCACCGGGCTCATCGAACGCCTCGACATCCACGCCGAGGGCCCCGACCAGCCGGTCTCCGACCTGTCCGGCGGCAACGCGCAGAAGGTCGTCATGGCCCGCGCCCTGGCCTCCGACCCCCGGCTCCTGGTCCTCGTCAACCCCACCGCGGGCGTCGACGTGAAGTCCAAGGAGTCCCTGCTGGCCCGCGTGGACAGCGCCCGCGAGGACGGCACCGCCGTGCTGGTCGTCTCCGACGAACTCGACGACCTGCGCCGCTGCGACCGTGTCCTCGTCCTCTTCCACGGCCGGATCGTCGCCGAACACCCGGCCGGCTGGCACGACCACGAGCTGATCGCCTCCATAGAAGGAGTGGACTCCATGCCCCCGGGAGCTGACTCCCCGTCCGAAGGAGTGGACCATGGCTGAGACCAAGGCCCCGCCGCTCACCCCGGTGCGCTCCCCGGACCCCCGCGCGGCCCGCACCGTCCTCCTGCGCCGCGCCCGTGAACTCGCCCTCGTCCCCGCCCTGCTGCTGCTCATGGTGCTCGGCGCGGTGGTCAACGACTCGTTCCTCACCGAACGCAACCTGATCTCCATCCTCGGCGCCTCCGCGGCCCTCGCGATGGTCGTGCTCGCCGAGTCGCTGGTCCTGATCACCGGCAAGTTCGACCTCTCCCTGGAATCGGTCGTCGGCATCGCGCCCGCGGTCGGCGCCCTGCTGGTGCTGCCGTCCGCCGAGTCCGGCTGGGGCACCGGGTTCCCCGCCGCGCTCGCCATGGTGGCGATCCTGGTCGTCGGCGCCGCCGTCGGCGCCTTCAACGGCATCCTGGTCGTGAAGTTCAAGCTGAACGCCTTCATCGTGACGCTCGCCATGCTGATCGTGCTGCGCGGTGTGCTGGTCGGCGCCACCAAGGGCAAGACCCTGTTCGGGATGCCCGACAGCTTCTTCACCCTGGCCACCTCCACCTTCCTCGACGTCCCCCTGTCGGTGTGGCTGGCCGCGGTGGCCTTCGCGGTCACCGGCCTGGTCCTGAAGTACCACCGCGTCGGGCGCGCCCTGTACGCCATCGGCGGCAACGCCGACGCGGCCCGCGCCGCCGGCATCCGCGTCGACCGCGTGATGCTCGGGGTGTTCGTGGTCGCCGGGGTCCTCGCCTCCGTCGGCGGCATCATGCAGACCGGGTACGTGGGCGCGATCAGCGCCAACCAGGGCAACAACATGATCTTCACGGTGTTCGCGGCGGCGGTGATCGGCGGCATCAGTCTGGACGGCGGCAAGGGCACCATGTTCGGCGCCCTGACCGGCGTACTCCTGCTGGGTGTCGTGCAGAACCTGCTCACCCTGGCGCAGGTGCCGTCGTTCTGGATCCAGGCCATCTACGGCGGCATCATCCTCGTCGCCCTCATGATCGCCCGTGTCACCACGGGACGGGCCCAGGACTGACCGGTCCGCGCCCCGCCCTCCCCCCGACCGAAAGGCAACCCGTGTCCGCGAGTCCCGCCCGCGTCATTGCGGTCGACACCCACGACATCCGCTTCCCCACCTCGCGCGAGCTCGACGGCTCCGACGCGATGAACCCGGACCCCGACTACTCGGCGGCGTATGTCGTGCTGCGCACCGACGCCGCCGACGGGCACGAGGGACACGGGTTCACGTTCACCATCGGGCGGGGCAACGACGTCCAGGTCGCCGCGATCGACGCGCTGCGGAACCAGGTGCTCGGCCGCCCGGTCGACGAGATCTGCGACGACCCCTCGGCCCTCTACCGGGACCTGGTCGGCGACAGCCAGCTGCGCTGGCTCGGACCCGAGAAGGGGGTGATGCACATGGCGATCGGCGCGGTGATCAACGCCGTCTGGGACCTCGCCGCCCGCCGTGCCGGGAAACCGCTGTGGCAGCTGCTCGCCGACGCCGAACCGGAGTGGATCGTCCGCCAGATCGACTTCCGCTATCTCACCGACGCCCTCACCCCCGAGGAGGCCCTCGCCCTCCTGCGCCGGGGCCGCGAGGGCGCCGCGGAGCGCCGGGCCCGCCTCCTGGAGCGCGGCTTCCCCGCCTACACCACCTCCGCCGGCTGGCTCGGCTACGACGACGAGAAGCTCACCCGGCTCGCCGCCCAGGCCGTCGCCGACGGCTTCCGGCAGATCAAGCTGAAGGTCGGCGCCGACCTCGCCGACGACGTCCGCCGCTGCCGGGTCGCCCGCGCGGTCGTCGGCCCGGACATCCGGATGGCCGTCGACGCCAACCAGCGCTGGGACGTCGACGAGGCGATCCGCTGGACCAAGGCCCTCGCCGAGTTCGACCCGTACTGGATCGAGGAGCCCACCAGCCCCGACGACATCCTCGGCCATGCGGCCGTCCGCCGGGCCGTCGCCCCGATCCGGGTCGCCACCGGCGAACACGTGCAGAACCGCATCATGTTCAAGCAACTGCTCCAGGCCGGCGCCCTCGACATCGTCCAGATCGACGCGGCCCGGGTCGGCGGCGTCAACGAGAACCTCGCCGTCCTGCTGCTCGCCGCCAAGTTCGGCGTCCCGGTCTGCCCGCACGCGGGCGGCGTCGGACTGTGCGAACTCGTCCAGCACCTCTCGATGTTCGACTACCTCGCGGTCTCCGGCACCACCGAGGACCGGGTCATCGAGTACGTCGACCATCTGCACGACCACTTCCTCGATCCGGTGGTGATCCGCGAGGGTCACTACACGGCACCCACCGCACCGGGCTTCTCGGCCGCCATGCGGCCGGAGTCCGTCGCGGAGTACACCTATCCCGGCGGCACCTTCTGGGCCGCCGACGCGCAGACGCAGAAGGGACAGGCGGCATGACCGACTTCGCGGGCCTGAAGGCCCTGGTCACCGGCGGCGCCTCCGGGATCGGGCGGGCCACCGCCGAACTCCTCGCCGAGCGCGGCGCCCAGGTCGCCGTCCTCGACCTCGACCCGTCCGCCGTCGAGAAGCCGCTGCTCGGCTTCCAGGCCGACGTCACCGACGACGCCTCCGTGCGCGCGGCCGTGACGAGCGCCGTCGAGGCCCTGGGCGGACTCGACGTCCTGGTCAACAACGCGGGGATCGGCGCCCAGGGCACCGTCGAGGACAACGACGACGACGAATGGCACCGCGTCTTCGACGTCAACGTCCTCGGCATGGTCCGCACCGCCCGCGCCGCCCTGCCGCACCTGCGCCGCTCGCGGCACGCGGCCGTCGTCAACACCTGCTCCATCGCCGCCACCGCCGGGCTGCCCCAACGCGCCCTGTACAGCGCCACCAAGGGCGCGGTGTACTCCCTCACCCTGGCCATGGCCGCCGACCACGTCCGCGACGGCGTGCGCGTCAACTGCGTCAACCCCGGTACGGCGGACACCCCGTGGATCGGCCGCCTGCTGGGCAAGGCCCCCGACCCGGCCGCCGAACGCGCCGCGCTGGAGGCCCGCCAGCCCTCCGGCCGTCTGGTCTCCGCCGCCGAGGTGGCCGGCGCGATCGCCTACCTGGCGAGCCCCCTGTCCGGCGCCACCACCGGCACCTCCCTCGCGGTGGACGGCGGCCTGCAGGGCCTGCGTCTTCGCCCGGCGGGACAGTGAGCACCCTCGGCCGCGGCGGCGTCCGGGTCGGCCCCCTGGGCCTCGGCGCCGCCGTGATCGGCAACCTCTACACCGAAGTCCCCGACCAGCAGGCGCACGACACGGTCGCCGCCGCCTGGCAGCAGGGCATCCGCTACTTCGACACCGCCCCGCACTACGGCCTCGGCCTGTCCGAACGGCGCCTGGGAGAGGCGCTGCGCGCGTACGACCGGGACTCCTACGCGCTCTCCACCAAGGTCGGCCGCCGACTGGAACCGGCCGCCGGCACCGGCGACGACCTCGCGCACGGCTTCGCCGTCCCCGACACCCACCGCCGGGTCTGGGACTTCACCGGCGACGGCATCCGCCGCACCCTGGAGGCGAGCCTGGACCGGCTCGGCCTCGACCGGGTCGACGTCGTCTACCTCCACGACCCCGACGACCACGCCGAACAGGCCTTCCGCGAGGGCTACCCGGCACTGGCGAGACTCCGCTCCGAAGGGGTCGTCGGCGCGATCGGCGCGGGCATGAACCAGACGGCGATGCTCACCCGGTTCGTCCGCGACACCGACGTCGACGTGGTGCTGTGCGCCGG
Organism: Streptomyces sp. NPDC006655; assembly: GCF_040703965.1. Lineage (NCBI taxonomy): Bacteria > Bacillati > Actinomycetota > Actinomycetes > Kitasatosporales > Streptomycetaceae > Streptomyces > Streptomyces sp. NPDC006655. The sequence continues at coordinate 107,260 of NZ_JBEYJU010000014.1, forward strand.
CCGCTACACCCTCCTCGACCAGAGCGCCCTCACCGACCTGCTGCCGGCGGCCGAGGAGCGCGGCGTCTCGGTGGTGATCGGCGGCGCCTTCAACTCCGGTCTGCTGGCCGATCCGAAACCGGACGCGACCTACGACTACGCCCAGGCGCCGGACGGCCTGCTCTCCCGCGCCCTGCGTCTCAAGTCGCTCGCGGAACAGCACGGCAGCACCCTCCGGGCCGCCGCCCTCGCCTTCTGCGCCGCCCACCCGGCCGTGGCGAGCGTCCTGGTCGGCGCCCGCTCGGCGGCCGAGATCGCGGACGCGGCACGGCAGTTCGCCGCGCCCGTCCCGGCCGCCTTCTGGCAGGAGCTGCGCGACACCGGGCTGCTGCCCCCCGACGCACCCGTACCCACCGAGGAACGGCCATGAGAATCGCCCTGCACACCAAGGTCCGCCCCGACCGCGTCGCCGAGTACGAGGCCGCCCACCGTGAGGTCCCCACCGAACTCACCGACGCCATCCGCGCCGCGGGCGCCACCTCCTGGACGATCTGGCGCAGCGGCACCGACCTCTTCCACGTCCTGGACTGCACCGACTACGGCCGCCTCCTCGCCGAACTGGAGAAGCTGCCGGTCAACCTCGCCTGGCAGGCCCGGATGGCCGACCTCCTCGACGTCGTCCACGACTACTCCGAGGCGGGTGCGCAGGCCGGTCTGCCCGTCGTGTGGGAGCTGCCGTGACCGTCGACGCCCACCACCACGTCTGGGACCTCTCGGTACGGGACCAGGACTGGCTCACCGGGCCCGAACTCCAGCCGCTCAGGCGGACCTTCACCGTCGCGGACCTGGAACCCGAGGCGCGCGCGGCGGGCGTGACCCGCACCGTCCTCGTACAGACGGTCACCGTGCCGGAGGAGACCCCCGAGTTCCTGGCCCTCGCCGACACCCACGACCTGGTCGCCGGAGTCGTCGGCTGGACCGACCTGACCCGCCCGGACGTCGCCGACGAACTCGCCCGGCTCCGCGAACTCCCCGGCGGCCGGTACCTGAAGGGCGTCCGCCACCAGGTCCAGGGCGAACCCGACCCGCGGTGGCTGCTGCGCCCCGACGTCCACCGGGGCCTCACCGCCGTCGCCGACGCGGGCCTCGTCTACGACCTCGTCGTGCTGCCCCACCAGCTCCCGGCCGCCGCCGAGGCCGCGCGCTCGCACCCCGGGCTCACCTTCGTCCTCGACCACCTGGGCAAACCCCCCATCGCCGCGGGCAGCACGGAGCCGTGGGCCACCGCGGTACGCGCCCTCGCCGCCCTGCCCAACACCGTCTGCAAGCTCTCCGGCATGGTCACCGAGGCCGACCCCGCCTCCTGGACCCTGGACGACCTGCGCCCGTACGCCGAGACCGTGCTGGACGCCTTCGGCCCCAACCGGCTGATGGCCGGTTCGGACTGGCCGGTGTGCACGCTGGCCGGGAGCTACGCCGAGGTCCTCGACGCGGCACGCCGGCTGATCCCCCCGACCGAACACACCGCCGTCTTCGAAACCACCGCCACCCACGTGTACGGCCTGTGAACCGATCCGGGTGAGCCGGGCCGCCCTCGGGGCTACGGCCGTCGTGCCGTGCCCGCCAGGCGGGTCGGCGGCATGAACTCCCGTACGTATGTGCGTTCCCAGCAGGCGCCCGTCTCCCGCAGCTCCCGCCAGGTCGTGTAGCGGTAGCGGAAGAGGCGGGCCCGGACGAAGCGCGGGGGTTCACCGGGCGGGAACGGGGAGCGGCGCAGCAGCCGCAGGGTGTCGCGGTCCTCCTCCAGGAGGCGTTCCACCAGGCCGCCGAACCAGTCGCCGGCGTAGGCGGGGGAGAGGGCGGCGAACCACATCAGCCAGTCCAGGCGCAGGTGGTAGGGCGCGAACTGGCGCGGCCAGTGCCGGGGGTCGCCCGGCTTGCCCTTGAACTCGTACTCCCGCCAGTCGGAGTCCTCGCGCGGGGTGCCGTCCCGGGTGCCCTCCACCACCACCTCGTACCGGATCCGGCTGACGCTGCCGAAGGCGCCGTAGGTGTTGACCAGGTGGAGGGGGTCGAAGGAACGGTTCATGACCTGGCGGCGGGAGATCATGTTCACCACGGGACGGTGGCTCAGGAACAGGATGAGCGCGGTCACGGCGAGGACGACGACCTCGAACCACAGCGGGGCCGGGGGCGCGGTCGTACGGTCCGTGGGCAGCCGCAGCGCCGACAGGGCCACGACGACGGTGATCCAGTTCAGCCAGGAGAAGTTGCCGGACGCCACCAGCCACAGCTGGGTGAGGATCATCAGGGACGCGGCGGCCGTCGCGATCGGCTGCGGGGTGAAGAGCAGGAAGGGAACGACCAGTTGGGTGACGTGGTTCGCGGCCACCTCCGCCTTGTGCACCGGTCCCGGCAGATGGTGGAAGAACCAGCTCAGCGGACCCGGCATCGGCTGGGTCTCGTGGTGGTAGTGCAGACAGGTCAGCTTGCGCCAGCAGGCGTCCCCGCGCATCTTGATCAGGCCCGCCCCGAACTCCACCCGGAACAGGATCCAGCGCAGCAGGAAGAGGACCACGACCGGCGGGGCCACCTCGTCGTTGCCGAGGAACACGGCCAGGAAGCCGACCTCCAGGAGGAGCGACTCCCAGCCGAACGCGTACCACGTCTGGCCGACGTTCACGATCGACAGGTACAGCGCCCACGGCACCAGCCACAGCAGCATCCCGGCCCAGAGCGGGAGTTCGGAGTCGGCGCCCGCCAGCAGCGCCACCGCCACCGCACAGCCCGTCCAGGCGCAGCCCGCGAAGAGGCGGTCCGAGTACCGCAGGTGGAAGAGGCTCGGTGCGCGCCGGAAGGGGACCCGCGCCACGAACCTCGGGATCGGCAGCATCCCGCGCTCGCCGAGCAGGGCCCGGAACTGGAGCGCCGCCGTCAGGAACGCGAAGAGGTACACGCCGGCCAGGGCCCGCTGGAAGACCAGCCGGCTCAGCCAGTACCCGGGTGCGGTGAACCAGTCCACGACCGTGCGCTCCTGCCTGTGCCCCGTGTCGGGAAGGGGCCCGTCACCCTGTGTACCTCGCGTCCGCGCTTGCGTAACCCGGGCGAGTGAAGCAGACAATAGGGATGAATTGCCCGTCCTGGGTTCCCCTGGCATGGTGGCCCCATGGCTGATCGGGGAGCGAGCGCTCCGTCACTCCCGGACGACTGGCCCGCCCACCCGGACCACCCGATCCTGGCACTCAACCGCCTGGGCACCTTCGACTGGGACCTGGACGCCGGTCTGTTCCACCTGGACGCCCAGGCGTACGAGGTGTTCGACCTGCTCCCCGAGGAGTACGACGGCCGCCCCGAGGGCCTCGCGGTGCGGGTGCCCCTGTCGGAGGGCAGCCGGCTGGACGCGGTGGTGTCCCAGGCCATCAAGGACGGCAGCGAGAACTACGGGGCGTACTTCCGGATCCGCCGCCGCGACGGCACCCTGCGCTGGACCCACACCCAGGGCTACATCCGGCGGGACGGGACGGGCCGCCCGCGCCGGGTCGTGGGCATCGTCCGGGACGCCACCCGGGAACTGGAGGACAGCGAGGCGCACAGCCCGCGCGCCGCCCAGGACGAGGCGCTGCGGCAGCAGAGCAACGTCGTCCAGGTCATCACCGCCGCCCTCGCGCACGCCCGCAGCGTCCAGGACGTCATCGACGCCCTCAAGGACGCCCAGGGCATCCCCAACCTGGGGGCCACCAGCCTGGTGATGGGCCTGGTGGAGGCCGGCCGGATCCGGCTGGTCGCGGAGGGGCCGGTGGGCAGCTTCGTGCCCGGCACCCGGATCACCCGCGTGGAGGAGCCCTACCCGATGGGCGAGGTGGTGCGCACCCTCACCCCGCGCTTCATCGAGTCCGCCGAGGACTTCGCCGAGAGCTACCCGATCCTGTGGCCGCACATCACCGGCCTGCGCATCACCTCGGCCGCCTACCTGCCGCTGATCGCCCAGGCCCGCCCCATCGGCGCCATGGGCCTGCTCTACAACGACCGGCACGGCTTCTCCGACGAGGAACGAGCCGTCCTGGTCGCCCTCGGCAGCAGCATCGCGCAGAGCCTCCAGCGGGCCATGCTCTACGAGCAGGAGAAGGACCTCGCCCAGGGCCTCCAGCAGGCGATGCTGCCGCGCACCATCCCGAGCGTGCGCGGCGCCGACGTCGCGGTCCGCTACCGCTCGGCGAGCGCGGGCGGCTCCCTGGGCCGGGACATCGGCGGCGACTGGTACGACCTGATCCCGCTGCCCGGGGGACGGGTCGGCGCGGTCATCGGCGACGTCCAGGGCCATGACACGCACGCCGCGGCCGTCATGGGCCAGCTGCGCATCGTGCTGCGCGCCTACGCCGCCGAGGGCCACGCCCCGGCCACCGTGATGGCCCGCGCCTCGGTCTTCCTGGACGAACTGGACACCGACCGCTTCGCCACCTGCCTGTACGCCGAGGCCGACCTGGCCACCGGCGTCGTCCAGGTGGTCCGCGCCGGGCACATCGACCCGCTGGTCCGCGGCGCCGACGGCGGCTGCCGCCGGGTGCCCGTCGAGGGCGGGCTGCCGCTCGGCCTGTCCGCCGAGTTCGGGAGCCTGGAGTACCCGGTGTCCACCCTGGAACTGGATCCCGGCGAGATCCTGCTGCTGTGCACCGACGGGCTGGTCGAGACGCCCGGCGCGGACCTCGGCGACGGGATGCGCGCCCTGTCCGAGCAGGTCGCCGCCGGACCCGGGGACGTACGGGACCTTGCCGACCGGCTGATCGAGATCGCCGAGGAGCGCGGCGGCGACGACGACGTGGCCCTGCTCCTGCTGCGCCGCCGCGGCCAGGACAGCACCCAGGCCGTCGGCCGCCTCCAGCAGCACGTGGCGTCCGGTGATCCCGAGGCGCTCAGCCTGGCCCGGCACATGATCCGCGCGGCCGTCCGCGCCTGGGGCGCCGAGGAGCGCGCCGACGAGATCGAACTCGTCGCCGACGAGCTGATCACCAACGCCCTGATGCACACCGAGGGCTCCGCGATCGTCACCCTCAGGGTCCTCGGCGGCAGCGAACGCCGGCTGCGCGTGGAGGTCGAGGACTCCTCCAGTGCCCTGCCGCGCCGCCGTGAGGCGGGCGAGAGCGGGGTGTCCGGACGCGGGCTGCTGCTCGTCGACATGATGACCGACGCCTGGGGCGTCGAGGCGCGGGGCGGCGGCAAGGCGGTGTGGTGCGAGTTCCGGATGCCGAAGAAGACCGACGCGGCCTGACCCCGCGGGCCCCGGATAGCACTCTGGACACATGCCCGAACTGCCCGAGGTGGAAGCGCTCAGGGACTTCCTGACCGAGAACCTGATCGGCCACGAGGTCGTCCGCGTGCTGCCGGTCGCCATCAGCGTCCTGAAGACGTACGACCCGCCCGTCGGCGCCTTCCAGGGCAGCGAGGTCGTCGCCGTGCACCGGCACGGCAAGTTCCTGGACATCGAGGGCGACGGCGGCCTGCGGTTCGTCACCCACCTGGCCCGCGCGGGCTGGCTCCAGTGGAAGGACCGGCTCCCGGACGGCCCGCCCCGGCCCGGCAAGGGCCCCTTGGCGATGCGCGTGGCCCTGGAGACCGGTGCGGGCTTCGACCTCACCGAGGCCGGCGCCCAGAAGAAGCTCGCCGTGTACATCGTCCGCGACCCGCGGGAGGTTCCCGGTATCGCCCGGCTCGGCCCCGACCCGCTCGCCGACGGCTTCGACGAGGCCCGGCTCGCCGCCCTGCTGGGGGGCGAACGGCGACAGCTCAAGGGCGCCCTGCGCGACCAGAGCCTGATCGCCGGGGTGGGCAACGCCTACAGCGACGAGATCCTGCACGCGGCGCGGATGTCACCGTTCAAGCTGGCCGCCTCCCTGACACCGGAGGAGGTCCACGGCCTCTACGAGGCGCTGCGCGGCACCCTCCGCGAGGCGGTGGAGCGCTCCCACGGCCTGGCGGCGGGCCGGCTCAAGGCGGAGAAGAAGAGCGGACTGCGGGTCCACGGCCGGACCGGCGAGCCCTGCCCGGTGTGCGGTGACACCATCCGCGAGGTCTCCTTCAGCGACTCCTCGCTGCAGTACTGCCCGACCTGCCAGACGGGCGGCAAGCCGCTCGCGGACCGCAGGCTGTCCCGGCTGATCAAGTGACCGGCGCTCATTTGGGCTCGATGGTCACGAGGCGCTGTCCGTCCGCGCTGCGCACCTCGTAGTGGTCGATCTCGTCGGGGTGCATCGAGGAGCCGCCCGCCATGGTGCTCACGCGGCCGTCGTGGTCCCGTTCGGCCCAGGTGGTGACGATCTGCTCGGAGCCGTCGTCGCCCACGGCGATCAGCCGGCAGGAGCGCGGCCCGTTCGCGCCTTTCACCTTCAGCTCGACCTCGGTGCCCGAGTCCGTGTCCGCCTCCTTGACCTGCGCCCACACGCCCGACTGCGCGTCGGTGGTGGCGGCGACCTGCACGGCCGGGACGGTCTCGTGCCCCGCGTAGGCCATGATGCCGGGGCCCGCGACCGCGAACACCACCGAGGCGGCGAGGCCGTACAGCAGCCTGCGGCGCTTGGCGCGATGCCGGGTGGCGACCTCGGCGAGCAGTCTGTCCAGCAACCGGGGACCGGGCTGGGCCATGGGGTGCACGAAGCGCGGCGTGGCCCTGCGGTACAGCATCAGCTGCCGTGCGGCGGGGCCGAACTCTGTCACGTGTGCCGCGCAGCGAGCGCACTCCATGAGGTGGTCCTCGAAGCGGAAGGCCTCCGCCTCGTCCAGCACGCCGAGCGCGTACGCGCCGACGTCGCGATGCCTTTCCAGGGACCTCATGCCGAATCCTCGTGCCGAAGGGTGGGAGTGGGGTTACTCGTTGCTCCTTGCTCCCACCCGTACGCAGTCGGCAGAGGATTCACTCAAGGCACGTACAGAATCGTAACCAACGGATTCGGAGCGGCCGGGCCCGCGGATTGGTCCTGAATCAAAAAAGATGGATGGCGAGGTGTCCGAGGGGCAGACCGAGCCGCCAGGCGGCGGTCCACACCTTCGGTCCGTCGTCCTCGCCGAGCACGCCCCCGCCGCCCGGCACCGCGTCCAGGTCGGGCGCGAGCAGTTCCGTCTCCTCCAGCCAGCGCCAGGCGGCCGCGGCCAGCTCCAGGTCCGGTGCCGGGCCGCCCGACCGGGCCGACTCGGCGGCCACCGCGGCCATGCGTTCGCGCACCCACTCCTGCCACGGCTGGTCGTACGCCGTGAGCGAAAGCCAGGTCTCCAACTGGGACACGACCCGGATGCCCGACAGTTCGCCGTCCGTGTCGGAGAGGAAGACGGTCAGCGCCAGCGCGTCACGGCCGGCTCTGAACTCGAAGGACGTCGGTGGCATGAGATCGCCGGTGCGCAGCAGCTCGTCGGCGATGTACTCGGCGTACAACCAGGCCATCGGGACCGCCAGTTCCCCGCTACCGGCCCCGCCCGTGCTCTCTTGACCTCTGTGCAGCATCCCGTCCTGCCTTCCTCCGGTGTGCGCGTGGCCCCGACCCCGGGTCCGTCCCTCTCCCGGTGCGGAACACGGATGAGGACAGCTGATTGCTCAAACACGGTCCTCAGCAAGGCGCTTTGCGAAGGCTTTGCCTGACTCGCGGTTTCAGCGCAGGTCGGGTGCGTAACCGGGAAGGACCCGGCGCAGGGCGCGCAGCGCGTAGTGCGCCCGCGACTTCACGGTACCGGGCGGGATGCCGAGTGCCTGGGCGGCCTCCGCAACACTCGCCCCCTGGAAATACACCAGCACCAGCACGTCGCGGTGTTCCGGAGTGAGAGTCTTCACAGCCTCCCGGACGTCCAGCGTCGCGACCGCGCGGTCGGCGTGGTCGCCGACCGCCCGGGTGTTCTCCAGGACGGCGTCGTGCACCTCGGGCGGCCGGGCCTGCCGCGCCCGGCGCGCGTCGATGGCGAGCCGCCTGCCGACGGTGAGCAGCCAGGGCAGCACGGAGTCGAACGCGTCGGCGCGCAGCGCCTCGGGGTGCTGCCAGGCGCGTACCAGGGTCTCCTGGACCAGGTCCTCGGCGCGCTGCCGGTCACCGTCGCTGAGCCGCAGCAGCAGCGCGAAGAGGGGTCGGCCGTGCTCGCGCTGGAGCGCGGCGAGCTCGTGCTCGGCGGTCGTCGTCCCGGCGTGCAGCCCGTCGGGAAGCCCGTGGGGAAGGGTGGTTCCGGCCGTCATGGCCGTATGGCATCGCAGGGCCGGGCCCCGGGACAGGGGGCGCACCGGGATCTGCGACGGACGGTCGATCGCGTCGGCGAACGGTGCGACGAACGGTCCGTCGCCCCCTGTACCCGACCCGGATGGGTCAATCGGGGCGCCTGAGTTGTTTGGGGCTCCGTCCACCTTCGTACCCATTGATCTGTAAATAGGACAAGGCTTGCGACTCTGGGGTGCTCCTGATGATCAATCGCAGACGCCAGGCGGCCCTGGCCCTGACCGCCCTCCTCGCCACCGCGGCCGCCTGCACGAACCACGAACGGCAGGAGCGGGCGACGCCCTCGGGCCGGCCCGCCCCCACCGCCGCCGCCGGGGCGTTCACCCTCGTCGCCTCCGGTGACGTCATGCCGCAGAAGTCCGCGATCGAGCACGCGAACTTCGACGCGGGCACCAGCGGCTACGACTTCCGCCCGATGCTCGCCGGGGTGGCGCCCGTGGTCTCCCGGGCCGATCTGGCGCTCTGTCACCTGGCGACGGTCACCGCCGCCGACGGCGGTCCCACCGGCCTCACCTCCCCACCGCAGCTCCTCCAGGGCCTCGCCGCCGTGGGGTACGACGGCTGTTCCACCGCCTCCGACCGCGCCCTGGACGACGGCGCGGCCGGTGTCCGCCGCACCCTCGACGCCATGGACCAGGTGGGCCTGCGGCACGCCGGCACCGCCCGCACCGAGGCCGAGGCCGGCACGCTCACCCTGCTGAAGGCCGGGCGCGCCAAGGTCGCCCAGCTCTCCTACACCTACGACGTCAACGGCAACGAGCTGCCGCCCGGCCAGCCCTGGGCGGTCGGCCTCCTGGACGAGAACCGCATCCTCGCCGACGCCCGCGCCGCCCGGCGGGCCGGCGCCGACGTGGTCGTGGTCTCCGTGCACTGGGGCACCGACGGGCAGGACGCCCCCGACGAACAGCAGCTCGCCCTCGCCGGCCGGCTCACCGCGGCACGGACCGGCGGCCGCCCGGACATCGACCTCATCCTCGGCACCCACGCCCACATCCCGCAGGCCTACGAGAAGGTCAACGGCACCTGGGTCGTCTACAGCCTCGGCGACCAGCTCGCCGGCGAGCTCGACAACAGCCAGGGCCGGCCGGACCCGCGCGGCAACGAGTCCACCGTCGCCCGCTTCACCTTCACCCCGCCCGCCCGGCCGGGCGGGCGCTGGGAGGTGGCCAGGGCGGAGTTCATCCCGCAGCTGTACGACGTCGACGCCGGCCGGGTCGTCGACCTCGACGCGGCCATCGCCAAGGGCGCCGACTACACGGCCGCCCGGGACGCCATCCGGGACGTGGTGCTCAGCCGCGGGGCCGCCAAGGACGGGCTGGTCATGGGAGAGTAGCGGCGCCGAGCGGTGCCGGTCACTCCACGTCGACGTGGGCGAAGGCCGCCAGCATCTGCTTCAGCACGCGTACGCACGCCGTGATCTCGGCGTCGGTCAGATCGCCGCCGACCTGCCGGTTCAGGGCGTGCTCGCGGGCGAGGACCGCGGTGATGGTCGCCCGGCCCTCCTCCGTGAGGCGGATCAGCGAGGAGCGCTGGTGTGCCGGGTTGGGCGTGACCTCGGCCCAGCCGCGCGCCACCGCGTCGTTCACCATGCGCTGCACGAACTGCCGGCTCAGCGCCATGATCCGGCCCATCTGGGGCACCGTCATGGGCTCGTACCGGCGCAGCAGGTCCAGCACCGAGCGCACGCCGACGGAGGCCCCCTCGATCCCCTCGCCCTGTTCGATCTTGCGGAAGGCGCGCCGGTACAGCGGGCCGATCAGATCGAACACCTCGGTGATGCGCTCACCCAGCTCGTCGGGGGCGAGGGGCTTGTCGATGTCGTTCACCCGGCCATGATGCACCCCGATCGGCATGACAACCCAGTTGTCAAAAACTCGCGATGATGACACCTTGGTTGTCATGAACGATGCTGCGGACCTCCGCTTCTTCCCGTCCTCCGACGGCGACCTCGCCTACCTCGACACCGGCTCCGGCGACCCGGTGGTGCTGATCCACGCCGGATACGTCGACCACCGCTTCTGGTACCGGCAGGTCCCGGCACTCGCCGCCGAGTACCGGGTCGTCGCACCGGACGTGCGCGGTCACGGCTTCTCCGCCAACGCGAGCAGGCCGTTCCGCTGGGCCGACGACCTCGCGGAGCTGCTGCGCCACCTCGACGCGGGACCCGCCGTGCTGGTCGGCGTCTCGATGGGCGGGGTGATCGCCACCGACACCGTGCTGGAACACCCGGAGCTGGTCCGCGCGGTGGTCACCTGCGGGGCCGCCACCGGCGACTTCCGGTACACGGACCCCTGGCACACCGGACTCCAGGCCGAGTACGCCCGCACCCTGGCCGCCGGTGACATCGACGGCTGGCTCGACGCCTTCCTGCGCGTCGTGGCCGGCGAGCACCGCACCCTGGCCGACGTCGACCCGGAGATCCCGCGCAGGCTGCGGGAACTGGCCCTGCACACCCTCTCCAAGCACACCCCCGACGAACCGGACCGGCTCGTGCCCGTCACCGGCTCCTGGCCCCGGGTCCCGAAGATCGACGTCCCGGTGCTCACGGTCAACGGCGGGCTGGAACCCGCCGACCTGCTCGCCGCCGCCGAACGCCTGGCCCGCGAGGTCCCCGACGGCCGCGCCGAAGTCGTCGAGGGCGCCGACCACTACCCGAACCTGGAGAAACCGCAGGAGTTCAACGCCCTCCTGCTCGACTTCCTCCGCGTGCTTTAGGGCCTGTCTGACAATTCCCGTCGCCGCCCGGAGCGTGGCAGGCGGGAATTGTCAGACAGGCCCTAACGCCCGGCCAGCCGCGACCTCTTGTACGAGTAACCGAAGTAGATCACGCACCCGACCACGAACCAGACCGCGAACCGCACCCAGGTCTGCCACTTCAGGAACGTGATCAGCCAGAGCGAGAAGAGCACACCCAGCGCGGGCACGAACGGCATCCACGGGGTACGGAAGCCGCGCGGCAGGTCCGGCTGCCGGTAGCGCAGCACGATCACCGCCACGCACACCACCACGAACGCCAGCAGGATGCCGATGTTGGTGAGCTCGGCCGCCTCGCCGATCGGCACGAACCCGGCGAGCAGGGCGGAGGCCACCCCGACGATCCAGGTCACCCGGGTCGGCACGTGCCGCGTCGGGTGCGTCTTCGCGAACCAGGCGGGCAGCAGCCCGTCCCGGGACATCGAGAACCACACCCGGGTGACACCGAGCATGAACGTGAACATCACCGTGAGGATGCCGATGATCGCGCCCACCGCGATCACGTCCGCGAGCCCGCTCAGCCCCACCGACTTGAACGCCGTCGAGAAGCCGCTCTCCGGGTCGATGTCCTTGTAGTTCTGCATGCCCGTCAGGACCAGGCAGGCCGCCACGTACAGCACCATCGAGATCGCCAGCGAGTAGATGATCGCCTTGGGCATGTGCCGTTGCGCGTCCTTCGACTCCTCGGCCGCCGTCGACATGGCGTCGTACCCGAAGACGGCGAAGAACACGGTGGCCGCGCCCGTGAACGCCCCGGTGACACCGAACGGGAAGAAGGGGTGGTAGTTGGCCGCGGTGATGTGGAACACGCCGACACCGATCACCAGCAGCACCACCAGCACCTTCAGGGCGACCACGAACGTCTCGAAACGGGCCGCGCTGCGGATGCCCTGGTTGAGCAGGTACGCGATCAGCAGGCACAGGAGGGCGGCGAACAGGTCGACGCGGTGCCCGGAGCCGGTCCCGGGGGCGCCGAGCATCCAGTGCGGCAGGTTCGCGCCCATCTGCTCGACCAGGAAACTGAAGTAGCCCGAGATGCCGATCGCCACCACCGCCACGATCGCCGTGTACTCGAGCAGCAGGTCCCAGCCGATGAACCAGCCCGCGAACTCGCCGAGCACCGCGTAGCCGTACGTGTACGCCGACCCCGCCTTGGGGATCAGCCCGGCGAACTCGGCGTACGACAGCGCCGCGCACGCGCTCGCCACACCGGCGATCAGGAACGAGACCAGCACCGCCGGCCCCGCCGTCTCGTTGGCCACCGTGCCGGCCAGGGTGAAGATGCCCGCGCCGATGATGCCGCCCACACCGATCGCGGTCAGCTGGAGCAGCCCGAGCGATCGGTCGAGCCGGGCGCCCTCGGTGACCTCCGTCTCCTCGATGTGTTCGATGGGTTTGCGACGGAGAATTCCTTCGCCCATGCGGAGCTTGGCCATGTGCCTCACCTCTTCGCCGATCGCGAACGGCTGACGGCCGATCATGATGGCTCAGCGGCGTCACGGACGGAAGACGCCACGCACGGTCTCGGCCCAGCCGGGCGTCCAGGTCCGGGCCGCGCCTCCCGGCGGCCGGCCGGCCGTGAGGTGGGCGCGCAGCGCGACCAGGCCCGGGTGCGGGTTGGCGGTGGTCCACACCAGGGAGTGCGGGTAGACGGGGGTCGGGTCGACCAGTGGGATGCGGCGCAGTCCGTGCCCGTCCGGCCAGGCCAGATCGGTGCGCTCGCTGACGAGCGTCGCGAGGCCCGCGGAGCGGGCGAGCGCGTCCTGCAGCGCCCCGGAGAAGTTGGGGCCCGAGGCGTCGATGGTGAGGCCGAACTCGGCGGCGAGGGACGCGTAGTACGCGGCCCACTCGGTCCCCTCCACGATGCCCGGCATCCAGATCCGGTGCCCGGCCAGCTCCCCGGGAGTGACCGAGCGGCGGCCGGCCAGGGCGTGCCCGGGGCCGGTGAGCACCTGGACCGGCTCGTCGTACACCCGGACGGACTCGACGCCCCGCGGCAGCGGGCGGCCGGGCATGGCGACGGCACGGAAGGACGCGTCCACCGCACCGGAGCGCAGCGCGGTGAGCGCCGAGTCCACGTCGAACAGGGTGACGACGTCCAGGGGGATCTCCGGGTGCGCCTCGTGGAAGCCGCGCAGCAGCGCCGCGGGGGCGAGCCGCGCTCCGATCACGTCGACCCGCAGCGCGCGCCGCCCCGGCCGTACGGAGGCCGCCGCCCGTTCCGCGGCCAGCAGCAGCTCACGGGCGTGCGGCAGGAAGGTCAGGCCGTCCACGGTCAGGTCGGCGCCCCGGGCGGTACGGGTGAACAGCCGCACGCCCAGCTCCCGCTCCAGGGCGGCGATCCGCTTGGAGACGGCCTGCTGGGTGACGGCCAGCACCGCCGCGGCCTCCTGGAACTGCCCCGACTCGGCCACCGAGACGAAGGTGCGCACCGCTGTCAGGTCCATCCCCACACCGTACAACCCTTGGTTGTGGCAGCCCGGCCGCGGGTTGTTTGATTCGGCGGCCACCTGCACGTTTTCATGTCCCGGGTCAACGGGAGGTTGTGCATGGGACGGCGGTTCGGGTGGCTGTGGGCCGCTTACTCGGTGAGTGCGCTCGGCACCTACCTGGCCTTCGACGCGTTCTCCGTGATCGCCGTCGTCGCGCTGCACGCGGGCTCCGCGGAGGTGGCGCTGCTCGCCGCCTCCGGACCCGCCGTGGGCGCGCTCGTGGCGGTGCCGCTCGGACCGTGGGTGGAGTTCCGGCGCAAGCGGCCGGTGATGATGGCGATGGACCTGGTCAGGTTCGGCGCACTGCTGACCGTGCCCGCCGCCTACGCGCTCGGTCTCCTCGGACTCGGTCAGCTGCTGCTCGTCTCCGTCGTCACGGCGGCCGCCGACATCACGTTCAACGCGGCCTCCGGCGCCTTCCTGAAAGGACTGGTGCCCGCCGACCGGCTGCTCACCGCGAACGCCCGCTTCGAGTCCACGAACTGGACCGCACTGGTCCTCGGACCACCCCTCGGCGGCGCCGCGATCGGCCTGTTCGGACCCGTCACCACGGTGACGGCGAACGCCGTCAGCTTCCTGCTCTCCGCGCTCGGCATCCGGGCCGTCGGCGGCGGCGAGCCCCGCCCCGGCCGCACCGGCGGGGACCGCCTGCGCGCCGCCGACCTGCTGCACGGCTGGCGGCACATCCTCGGCAGTCCCGCCCTGCGGCCCCTGTTCTTCAACAACCTCGCGGCCAACGCCCTGATCATGGTCGCCGTCCCACCGCTGGCCGTCCTCATGCTCGGCCGGCTCGGCTTCACCCCCTGGGAGTACGGCCTCGCCTTCGCCGCGCCCTGCCTCGGCGGCCTCCTCGGCGCCCGGCTGGCCCGCCCGCTGGTCGCCCGCCACGGACAGCTGCGCGTGCTGCGCGCCGCCGCCACCCTGCGCGCCGTCTGGCCGGTCGGGCTGGCCCTCGTCCGCCCCGGAGCGGCCGGACTGCTCCTCGTGATGGTCCTGGAGTTCGGAGTGATCACCTGCTCGGCCGTCTACAGCCCGGTGTACGCCACCCGCCGTCTCGAACACATCCCGAACGACCGGATCGCCCGCACCCTGTCCGCCTGGTCGATCACCGGCAAGGCCACCACGGCCGCCCTGACGGCCCTGTGGGGCCTTTTGGCGAGCCTCACCGGACCCCGTACCGCCATCGCACTCGCGGGCGTGCTGCTGCTGGCGACCCCCCTGCTGCTGCCCCGGGAACCCGCTACGGAACGACTGTCACCGGCCACCGTCCCGCCTTCACCAGACGGATCGCCACAGAGCCGATGAACCGGTGCCCCGCCTGCTCGGACGAGCCCACCACGACCGCGTCCGCCTTCAGTTCGTCCGCCGCCTTCACCATCCCGTTGTAGGCGTCGCCGCGGAACGTGTGGAACTCCCAGCGCACCTCGAATATCCCCCTGACCCGCTCGGCCGCGTCCCTGATCTGCTGCATCAGGTCCTCCGCGATCTCGTCGGTGGTCTCCGCCACCGGCGCCCCGAGCACCGCCCCCGCCGCGAGCACCGGCTGCACGTACACCACGGCCAGCAGCGCGCGCTGCCGCCGGGCCAGGCCGCCGGCGTAGGAGAGCGCGCGCAGTGAGGAGTCGGAGCCGTCCACGCCGACCACGATGACCTTGGGCCCGTCCGTGCCCCGCTCGAACTGGTGTTGTTCCGCCACGGGCCAGAGGCTATCGGAATCCGCAGGTCCGGCAAGTGGCCCGGGGTGCCCGACGGGCGAGCCGGGCGCGCCCTTCCTACAGTCGGAACATGAGCGCGGCCGTGCAGCCCGCCACGGGCAGGGACCCGGCGGGCCGGATACCTCCGCCCGCCGCCGGGCGGACGCACTGGGTGCCGGAGGCCTTCGGGTCCTTCTTCGGCGCCCTGGCCCTGCTGTGCGCCCTGCTCTCCTTCATCGCCCCGCTGCGCGTCCTGCTCCGGCCCGTCGTGCACTTCGTCGACGCCGTCGTGGTGCCGGTCAGCCCCAACCTCGCCTACGCCGTCTTCCTGTTCCTGCTCGGCGGCGCCACCGCGGCCCGCAAGAAGGTCGCCTGGTGGCTGCTGGTGGTCTACCTCGGCCTGCTGGTGCTGGCCGACGTCCTGGTCGTCGTCCTCGGCTTCGACTGGTACTCGTTCAGCTCACTGCTGGTCTGCGGGTTCGCCCTCGCCCTGCTGATCGTGGCCAGAGGGGAGTTCTACGCCGCCTCCCGCCGGGCCGCGGTCCGCCGCGCCCTCGCCGTCCTCGTCGTCGGCCTGCTGGTGGCGATCCTGGCCGGCTGGGGACTGGTCTCGCTCTTCCCCGGCTCGCTCCCGCACGGCCAGCACCTGGCCTACGCCGCCGACCGGGTCTGCGGCGGCCTGGTCCCCGGCTACAGCTACGGCGGCCGCCCGCCCCGCTTCGTCGCCTTCCTGCTCGGCCTCTTCGGCGCCCTGGCCCTGCTCAACGCCGCCGCCACCCTGTTCCGTTCCCAGCGCCTGGAAGCGGCCCTGCACGGCGACGAGGAGAGCCGCATCCGCGCCCTCCTGAAGGCCTACGGCGACCGGGACTCCCTCGGCTACTTCGCCACCCGCCGCGACAAGGCCGTGGTCTTCTCCCCGAGCGGCAAGGCCGCCGTCACCCACCGCGTCGAGGCCGGCGTCTGCCTGGCCAGCGGCGACCCCGTCGGCGACCCGGAGGCCTGGCCCCACGCCATCGCCGCCTGGCTGGACGTGGCCCGCAGGCACGCCTGGGTGCCCGCGGTGATGGGCGCCTCCGAGGACGGCGCCAAAGCCTACGTGCGCGCCGGGCTCGGCGCCCTGGAACTCGGCGACGAGGCCATCCTGCACGTCGCCGACTTCGACCTGGGCGGCCGGGAGATGCGGGTCACCCGACAGGCCGTCAACCGCGTCCGCCGGGCCGGCGCCACCACCCGGATCCGCCGCCACGCCGCACTCACCGAGAGCGAGATGGAGGAGGTCGTCGACAAGGCCGACGCCTGGCGCGACACCGAGACCGAACGCGGCTTCTCCATGGCCCTGGACCGGCTCGGCGACCCCGCCGACGGCGACTGCCTGCTCGTCGAGGCGCTCGCCGAGGACGGCCGGCTGCTCGCCCTGCTCTCCTTCGTGCCCTGGGGCGTCGACGGCGTCTCCCTCGACCTGATGCGCCGGGACCGCGCCGCTCCCAACGGGGTCATGGAGTTCATGGTCGCCGACCTGTGCGCCGCCGCTCCCCGGCTGGGCGTGCGCCGGATCTCGCTGAACTTCGCGGTCTTCCGCTCGGTCTTCGAGGAGGGCGCCCGCATCGGCGCCGGACCGGTGCTGCGGCTGTGGCGCCGGCTGCTGCTGTTCTTCTCCCGCTGGTGGCAGCTGGAGGCCCTGTACCGCTCCAACGCCAAGTACCGCCCCGAGTGGTACCCGCGCTTCCTCTGCTACGGCGACGCCGGCTCGCTGGCCCGCGTCGGCCTCGCCTCCGGCATCGCCGAAGGCTTCGTCCCCGTACCGTCCCTGCGCAAACTCTGGGGAAAAGGGCACCCGAAGGCCGGACCGCGTCCCGTCGAGGGGCCGCGGTCCGCGCCGGTGCCCGGTCCCGTCGGAGGGGACGAGGCCGGGGCCGGTGCCCGGGACACCGGTCTGCCGGACCAGTTCCGGATGCGTCGCCGCAAGCTGGAGCGGCTGCGGGCGGCCGGGGTCGACCCCTACCCGGTGGCGCCCGGTCCGCCGATCCGCGCCCTCGCCGAGGTCCGCGACGGCGAGAGGGCCACCGTCGCCGGGCGGATCATGCTGGTCCGCGACTTCGGCGGCATCGTCTTCGCCGTGCTGCGCGACTGGTCCGGCGACCGCCAACTCGCCCTCACCCGCGACGCCTCCGGCGCCGCCCTCGACCGGTTCAGGGCCGACACCGACATCGGCGACCTGATCACCGCCACCGGACGCGCCGGGCGCAGCGACCGGGGCGAGCCGACCGTCTTCGTCACCGACTGGCAGCTCACCGCCAAGTGCCTGCGACCGCTGCCCGACAAGCGCCGGGGACTGGCCGACCCCGAGGCGAAGGTCCGCCGCCGCTACCTCGACCTCGCCACCAGCTCCGCCGCCCGGTCCGTGCTCCGCGTCCGTTCCACCGCCGTACAGGCACTGCGCCAGGGCCTCCTCGACCGTGGCTACCTGGAGGTCGAGACCCCGATGCTCCAGCAGATCCACGGCGGCGCCCACGCCCGCCCCTTCACCACCCACATCAACGCCTACGACCTCGAACTGCACTTGCGGATCGCCCCCGAGCTGTATCTGAAACGGCTGTGCGTCGGGGGCCTGGAGAAGGTCTTCGAACTCGGCCGCACCTTCCGCAACGAGGGCGTCTCCCACAAGCACAACCCTGAGTTCACCATGCTGGAGGCCTACCAGGCGCACGCCGACTACGACGTGATGCTCGACCTCGCCCGCGAACTGATCCAGGGCGCCGCCACCGCCGCCCTAGGCTCCCAGGTGGTGCGCAGGGACGGGCGCGAGTACGACATCTCGGGGACCTGGCCGGTCAGGACCGTGCACGAGGCCGTCTCCGAGGCGCTGGGCGAGGAGATCGGCCCCGGCACCGAACTGCTGCGGCTGCACCGGCACTGCGACCGCACCGGGGTGCCGTACACCGCCGACGACGGCCCCGCGGACGTCGTCCTGGAGATGTACGAGCGCCTGGTCGAGGAGCGCACCGAGCTGCCCACCTTCTACAAGGACTTCCCGACCGGCGTCTGTCCGCTCACCCGGCAGCACCGCGCCGACCCGCGGCTCGCCGAACGCTGGGACCTGGTCGCCTTCGGCACCGAACTCGGCACCGCCTACTCCGAACTGACCGATCCCGTCGAACAGCGCCGCCGGCTCACCGCGCAGTCGCTGCTCGCCGCCGGCGGGGACCCCGAGGCGATGGAACTCGACGAGGACTTCCTCGCCGCCCTCGAATACGCCATGCCACCCACCGGCGGCCTCGGCATCGGCGTCGACCGGGTGGTCATGTTCCTCACCGGCCTGACCATCCGGGAGACGCTGCCCTTCCCGCTGGTCCGCCGCCGCTGACGGCCGCTCCGACCGGCGACGCGCCGTCCCGCGCCCTGCTTGACCGTTTCTTTCCGAAACCTCCGTCCGCTGGTCCGTGCGGGTGTTTTCACCCCGCCGCACCGGTGTCGAAGTGGTGGGCCGCCGCCCTGCCGGGCGACTGATGGATCATGCAGAAGGATCAGTTGTTCACCCGGCGCCGGCTGCTGCTCGCCGGCGCCGCCGCCGTGGGAGCCGCGGGCACCGCCGGGATCGTCGTGGCGGGCGGCGGCGAGGGGGCGGCCCACGAGGCCGCCGCCCCGGCCGCCGGGCCCGAGGCCCGCGAGGCGCTCAGGCCGTCGGCCTTCCGGCTCCAGCCGCTCACCGGCTACGGCCCGCCGCGCACCAAACCGCGCAAGCTCAAGGTGCGCAAGGAACCCATCCTGAAGATCTCCGAACAGGGCCGGCAGATGATGCTGACCTTCGACGACGGCCCCAACCCGAACTACACCCCGCACATCCTGGACACCCTCGCCAAGTACGACGTGCGGGCGATGTTCTTCCTGTGCGGCGAGTGCGTCGTGGAGAACCGGGAACTGGTGGCACGGATGGCCGAGGAGGGCCATGTCGTGGGCAACCACACCTGGACCCATCCGCTGCTCACCACCCTGGACCGCGCCGAGATCCGCGCCGAGATGGAGAGCACCAGCGACGCCATCCAGGACACCTACGGCGAACGCCCGCAGTGGTTCCGCGCGCCCTACGGCGCCTGGAACAAGGCGGCCTTCCAGCTCGGCGCGAAGATGGGGATGGAGCCGATGGCCTGGACGGTCGACAGCACCGACTGGACGACCCCGGGCACCCGCACCATCGTCGACATCATCGAGAGCGGGGCCGCCCCCGGTGTCGTCGTCCTCTCCCACGACGCCGGGGGCGACCGCTCGCAGAGCGTCAGCGCACTGCGTGAGTACCTGCCCTACCTGCTGGACGAGGGCTACCACCTGACCGTGCCGCGCCGGCGCACCTGAGCGGGCCGCCGCCCGCCCGGTCGCGTGTCCTCAGCGGACCTCGACCAGGCGGGCGAAGACCACCACGTTCCCGTCGTAGCCGTTCTGCTTGGAGAATCCGCCGCCGCAGGTGATCACCCGCAACTCCGGGGTGCCCTTGGACCCGTAGACCCGGTCGCCGGGGAAACTGGCCTTCGCGAACACCTCGATGCCGTAGATCTCGAACACCGCGGTGCTGCCGTCGACCCGGCCGACCTCCACCCGGTTCCCCTTCTTCAGGGAGCCCAGACCGTAGAAGACCGCCGGGCCCTTGGTGTTGTCGACATGGCCGACGATCACGGACGTGCCCTTCTCGCCGGGCGAGACACCCCCGGTGAACCAGCCGGCCAGGTTCGGGTCGTCCGGCGGCGGGGCCGCGACCCAGCCGTCCGTGTCCAGACCCACCGCCATCACGGGCGCGTCCACCCGGATCGCGGGGATCCTGATCCGGTTCGCCGCCGAGAACGGCAGGGGCGAGGGCGCTGTGGCGAAGGTGCCCGGGATCGTGGTACGGCTGTCCGGGGCGGCGGCCGAGGCCGGCTGCGGCGGACCGGCGTCGAACTCTCCCGAACCGTTCCGGATGAGCGCCAGTCCGGTCAGCAGAACCAGCGCTATCACGCCCCACGGGGCACGCTTCCGCCGCCGCTCCTCCTCTTCTGCCACCTCGGAGAGTTCGGACGCTGACATTCGCCATCCCCTTCCGACGCGGCCGTCGCCACGTCCGTATCGCGCATGGGAAAACGCTAAGTCCCGCGCGCGCGGGCGGCGACGGGGCGACGGGCGAACGGGTGGCCCGCGGCGATCGCGGTGCGCCATCCGAGTTGCCGTTCCCAGGTTTTTTCTGACGGTCCGTGACCTGCGGCAATATCCGATTGTGTGCTGTTCCGTCGGCGTGTCTCCTCACCGGTACGGACCATTCTCGACATGCGGGCGTGTTCCCGGCGTCTGAGGGTCTGATCGGGAGGTGCTTTCTCGCCGATCGACCGGGGACGGTTCCCGGGGCGCCTTCCGCGGAGGAAGAGATGCGAAACTCACGTGCGCTGGCGGCCGCGTGCACCGTGGTCGCCCTTCTCGGGGTCGCCGCCCCCGTGGCCGTCGCCGACGGTATGGGCAACGGCGGTGGCCCGGCCAACACCCAGGCCCCGGTGGTCGGCGGAGCCGGCGTCAACCCGGGGGTCGGCGTCGCTCCCGGAGTCGGCGTCGCTCCGGGAGCCGCGGTGCCGGCGATCCCCGCGGTCCCGGGGGTCGTCGTCGGCGGAGTCGGCGGTTTCAACGGCCGGGACAACTTCAACGGGAGGGACAACTTCAACGGCCGGGAGAACGGCCGGGAGAACGGCCGGGAGAACGGCCGGGAGAACGGCCGGGAGAACTTCAACGGGAGGGACAACTTCAACGGCCGGGAGAACTTCAACGGCCGGGGCGGGGACGGCTTGGGCGGCCGGGGGTGCGACCGCGTCGAGGGCGGCCGTGGGAACGACGGACTCGGCGACGACTTCGGTGGCCCGGGCGACGACGGACTGGACAACGACTTCCGGTGCCGGGGCGGCGAGGGCGTACGCAACATCGTCGCGCAGCCCAGGGCGATCGCGAGCGGGGCCCGCCTCACCGTCACCGTCAACGGCTGCCGCGGCGGCGTCATGAGCTCGCGGGCCTTCCGGACGACCTCGCTGTACCCGTTCGGAGGGGAGATGGCGCGCGGTGTCGCCACCGTCGACCGGGACGCCCGGCCCGGCCCGTACGACCTCACCGTCCGCTGCGACGGCCGGACCCTGACCCGGCCGGCCGCCTTCGCGGTGCTGGGCGGGGTGCGCGGCGGTCTCGGCGGCAGCACCACCAGCGGGGCGACCCGGGCCGACATGGCCATCGGCGGCGGCCTGGTGGGCGCAGGCGTGCTGGGCGGCTGCGGGTTCTGGCTGCGCCGTCGGCACGAGAAGAGGTTCTGACCGCTCGGGCCCGGGTGCGGGCCGGTGCCCCCGGTCCCTCAGGGGGCCGGGGTGTCGCGGGCCCCGCTTCGCCGCGGCCCGTCGCCGGGAGCCGGTCACCGGGGCGGGTCAGGCGCCGTCCTCGTCGGCGCGGACCCGCGCGCGGCGGTACGCGGTGCCGACCGAGCCCAGCACGAGAGCCGTGCCGAGCCCGATCTCCTTCAGGTCGAACCCGTCGAAGCTGCCGCCCTCACCGGCCCGCACCCCCCGCGAAGGGGGCAGGGGCTGCGGATTGAGCTCCTGGTCGCGAGCGCCGGTACCACCGACGTCGCTGTCGCCGTAGGTACGGCCGCCGGTGTCCCCATCGGTCCGCCCGGCCGTGTTCCCGTCGGAGCGTCCGCCCGTGGTCCCGTCGGAGCGTCCGCCGCTCTGGTCGTCCGCCCGCCCGTCACCGTGCCCGTCCGAGCCGCCTTCGGAGCCGCCTTCGGAGACGGCGAGTTCGGTCGATCCGCTGGTCCCGTCGCAGTCGAACGTCACCCGGTAGGAGCCCTGCGACCGGACGTCCCGGCCGACGGTGGCCGTCCCCGAGTCCTGCCCCGCCGGTATCCGGATCGTGTCGAAGAGGCTGGAGGCGACCGTCGCGGTGCCCCGGCAGCCGTCGCCGCGGTTCAGGTGGAAGCTCACCCGGCCGCCCGCCGCGACCGTGGACGGCGTGACGCGGAAACCGAAGGGTGCGGAGTCACGGCCGCCGTCCCTCCCCTCCTCGCCGCCACCGTCGTTCGCGAGGATGGCCGGAGCGGACAGGGCGAGGGCGCCGACGCCCAGCAGTGCGGCGGAAGCGACGCGTATCGCGCGCATGGTGGTTCCTCCGGTCCCCGAGGGGCAGCACGCGGACCTGTTCCGCCAGTGCCGGAAATGCACCCCGGTGATCGGAACGCTAGGAACATCCGTACACGCGCGCGAACGCAGTAGTGCGAACGGGGGAGAAGGGTGGGCCGTCCGAGGGACCCGGACGGCCCACCCGCTATCGCTGGACGTGTGGGAAGAAGTTCAGGAAGGGCTGCACGGTCGCCGTGATGCCACGGCTGTACGGCTCGTCGAAGTCCCAGATCAGGAACAGCATGAAGGCGATGGTCGCGGAGAACAGGCCGGCCAGGACCAGTTCGCGCCGGGTGCGCCTGATCTGCAGCGCGAAGACCATACCGACGGTGATCACCGCCCCGACCAGCAGCCCGGCCCACACCACGTTCGGCATCGTCGCCCCGGTCGAGTCCGCGCGGGCGCTGCGCGCCTGGTCGAGGGCGGCCACCTGGTCCACCAGCGGCTGGTAGGCCTGCGCCTCGAAGTCGGTCTTCGGCTGGTAGTCGGTGACGTCCTGACGGATCGTGGCGAGCAGCTCGGCGCCGCGCTGCGTGAGACGGCCGTGGTCGGACATCTCCTTCCACTCCTTGCCGACGACCTGCCCGGCGTAGGCGTCGACGTCCGCGCGGATCCGGTCTCGGACGTCGGGCGGATACACCCGTACCCGCTCATGGATCTCGTGCAGCGCCTGCGCCTCCGCCTGGACGTGGTCCTGGGCGGCGCTGCGGGCCTCCCACACGCCGGCCACGGCCAGACCCAGGACGATGGCGTAGATGACGCCGATCCACATCGTCATGTACTCGATGACGTCCGGCGTCTCGGAGGGATCCTCGTCCTCCGGAGCCCTCTTGTCCCGGACGAGGGTGATGACGACCACCACGGCACAGGCCGCGAGGATCGCGAGGGCGAGAACCAGCCAATCCGGCAACGAGACCTCCAGGTATCGGTGGACCGGCCGTCAGCGCGCGCGGAACGCGGCGACGGCGACGATCGCGGGTACGGCGATGAGCAGGACGTAGGTGACCGGAGAGGTGCGGTGCGGGGCCTTCGCGCCGGTCGACTGGACGTGGTACGGCGGGTAGGTCACCGGGGTCGGTGAGGGCCGCGGGGTCGGTTTCGGTGTCGGCGTGGGGGTCGGCGCCGGTCTGGGGGCCGGCGGCCGGACGGGGGCCGGGGTGGGCCTGGGCGCCGGTGCCTGCCTGGGCGGCGGCGGTGGGGCCGGGCGCGGGGCCGGTGGGGCGGGGCGCGGCGGTTTCGGGGTGGGGGTCGGTCTGGGTTTCGGTGTGGGCTTGGGTGTCGGGGCGGGCGGCGGGGGAGGCGGGGGAGGCGGGGGCGGAGTCGGTGTGGGGCAGGGCGGCGGTGTGGGCGCCGGGCACGGCGGGAGCGAGGGCCAGGAGTCGCCGGCGACGGCCACCGCCTGAGTGCCGTCCGGACCGGTCGAGGCGTAGGCGCAGGCGTCGGCCGAGGCCGTGCCGACCGGGCAGCCCACGAGGGTCCACACCAAGGTCAGCAGGGCCAACACCCTTGAGGTGGGCGCGAGTCGGATCGCTTCGGGTGCATGCACGACGGAGATCATGAGGTCTCGCGAGCCGTCGCACGCCGTAGTACGGG
Organism: Streptomyces sp. NPDC006655; assembly: GCF_040703965.1. Classification (NCBI taxonomy): domain Bacteria; kingdom Bacillati; phylum Actinomycetota; class Actinomycetes; order Kitasatosporales; family Streptomycetaceae; genus Streptomyces; species Streptomyces sp. NPDC006655. The sequence goes on from NZ_JBEYJU010000014.1 coordinate 131,184, forward strand.
AGGATTGATCCGAACGGGCTACATGTGGCGTAAACCGGTTTGAATCACACCGGTCCGCGAATGGCTCGAAGCGTACGCCCGTGCGGGACGCGGCCCGAGGGCACAGCGCTCCGAAAGAAATTTGTGCGCCGGTTGAACACTTCGGGTCCCCGGGTCCGTACCTGGTGTCGTGCGGCGGCGCAGAGGCGCTGCGATATCCAGGCGATGATGGGGAGTTGACGATGAAGACCTCGTGGAGGAGCGCCTCTCTGGTGGCCACGGCCGCGGGGGTGATGGTGTTCGCGACGGCGTGCGGTCAGGACAACACGACCACTCCGTCCTCGGCGGCCCAGAACGTCGGAGCCACGGCTCCGGCAGGCATCGGCAGCATCACCAGTCCCACCGCCTCGTCCGGTGCCGGGAACGGCTACGGCGCCGACGGCAACCAGGCATCCAGTTCCCCGGCCGCGGTGCAGCCCGCCGGCAAACTGACCGTCGCCAGCAACCCCGACCTGGGCAACGTGCTGACCGACGGCAGCGGCCTCACCCTCTACCGCTTCGACGCGGACACCGCCAATCCCCCCAAGTCGAACTGCGCCGGGGACTGCGCGACCACCTGGCCGCCGGTGCCCGCCGACGACGCCACGGCCGGTGCGGGCATCGACAAGGCGCTGCTGGGCGAGGTCACCCGCGCCGACGGCACCAAGCAGCTGACCGTCGGCGGCTGGCCGGTGTACCGCTACGCCAAGGACGTCAACGCCGGTGACGTCAACGGCCAGGGCGTGGGCGGCAAGTGGTTCGCGCTGGCCCCCACCGGCAAGAAGGCCACGCTGGCCTCCCTGCCCGGCCTCTCGGTCCGCAAGGACGCCAAGCTCGGCGACATCATCGTCGACAAGAACGGCATGACGGTCTACCGCTTCATCAAGGACAAGGCGTGGCCCAAGGTCGTCTCCAACTGCACCGGCCCCTGCCTGGTGAAGTGGCCGGCCGTCGCGGAGGTCGCCTCCAGTGACACCAAGGGCATCGTGAAGAAGGGCCTGATGGGCTTCTCCCGGCCGGACAACGGCCAGAAGCAGCAGACGGTCAACTGCTGGCCGATCTACACCTTCTCCGGTGACGCGAAGGCCGGGGACACCAACGGACAGGGCGTCGGCGGCACCTGGTACGCCGTCTCGCCCGAAGGAAAGCTGGTCGGCGCGCCGGCCAAGTAGAGCCCACCACCCCGGGGCTGACGCCCTGGACGACGACACGACGGCGCACGACCGCCCGCCCCCTCCGCACCGCACGGAGGGGGCGGGCTCCTTCGCGTTCCCGGCAATACCGAACACCCCGGAAACCGAACGCGGAATTACCCGTTCCTGACCGGGAACGGACGGTCAATTTCCGTTTCCGCTCGCCCTGTTCGCAGTCGATCAGTAGCCTCTGCTCGAACACCGGATCGCCAAAGCCTTGGAGAGATACATGGAGCGTCCCGCCTGGGCCCCGCGGAGCATCGACATCTCGGTGCCCAGCGTTTCGCGTATCTACGACTACTACCTGGGCGGTTCGCACAATTTCGAGGTCGACCGGGAAGCGGCCCGCAAGGCGATGGCGCACATGCCGGGACTGCCGAAGATCATGCAGGCCAACCGTGCGTTCATGCGCCGCGCCGTCCGCCACGCGGTCGCCGCCGGTGTCGAGCAGTTCCTGGACATCGGGTCCGGCATCCCCACCTTCGGCAACGTCCACGAGGTCGCGCAGTCCGCGCACCCCGGCGCGCGCGTGGTGTACGTCGACCACGACCCGGTGGCCGTGGCCCACAGCGAGGCCGTGCTGGAAGGCAACGAGAACGCGGACGTGGTCGCCGCCGACCTCCGCAAGCCGCAGGAAATCCTGTCAAGTCCTCAGGTGGAGCGTCTCATCGACCTGAATCGGCCAGTGGCGTTGCTTCTCGTTGCCATACTGCACTTCGTGGAAGACGCGGACGACCCGTACGGGGCAGTGGCACAGCTGCGCGACGCACTCGCGCCCGGCAGCCTGCTTGTTCTCACGCATGCCTCGTACGAGGGAATCCCCTTGCCGGCAGAGCGGGCCGAGGGTGCGGTGGACGTATACAAGGACATTCGCAACCCGCTGATCATGCGCTCGCGCGACGAGATCGCGCGGTTCTTCGAGGGGTACGACATGGTGGAACCCGGACTGGTGCCGATGCCGCAGTGGCGGCCGGAGTCGGCGCCGGAGGACGAGGATCCGTATGCCTTCTCCGGATTCGCCGGCGTGGGGATCGCGGCGTGATCGCGGAGCCGGACGGGCCGGAGGACAGACTGCGCCGGTTCGCGACGATCTGGAGCCGCACGGTCTTCCCGGTGACCTCCACGTCCCTGACCCGGCCGGAGTTCGAGGACCAACTGCTGCCGCTCGCCCGCCGCCTGAGCGAGGTCCTGCTGGCGCACGGCTTCGACGCCGACGAGGCCCGGCAGGTGGGCGCCGCGCTGATCGACGCGCACTGCACCGACCCCGAGGCGCTCACCCGCAGCCTCGACTGCGTCGACGCCTACCTGGTGCTGTACTGCGGCGGGGACGGCCCGCAGGACGAGCTGAGGATGCGCTCCTCGCGGATCCAGCACGCGATGGCCGCCGGGTTCGCCCAGGCGCTGCGCGAGCGCACACTGGCCGAGCAGGAGGCCATCGCCCAGGCCGCGTTGCGGGCCCAGGGCGTGGTCGCGCAGGCGCTGCACGCGAGCGAGGCCCGCTTCCGCGCGGTCTTCGAGGGGGCCGCGATAGGAATCGGCATCGCCGACCTCGAAGGCAACGTCCTCCAGGTCAACGGCGCGCTGCTGCGCATGTTCGGCGGCTCCGAGCAGACCCTGCGCGGCCGCAAGGTCAGGGAGTGGGTGCATCCGGAGGACGCGCCCCAGACCTGGCGGCTCTACGAGGAGCTGGTGCGCGGCGAACGCGAGCACTACCACGTCGAGAAGGCCTTCAACCGCTCCGACGGAACGGTCCTGTGGACCAACCTGACCGTCTCCCTCCTCAGGGACGCCGACGGCGAACCGCAGTACCAGCTGGCCCTCATGGAGGACACGACCGAGCGGCGGCTGCTCAACCTCCGGCTGCGCTACGAGGCCACCCACGACGCGCTCACCGGCCTGCCCAACCGCACGCTGTTCTTCGAGCGCCTGGAGAAGGCCCTGTCCGCGGGCGAGGGCCAGCGCTTCGGGCTGTGCTACCTCGATCTGGACGGCTTCAAGACGATCAACGACAGCCTCGGTCACTCGGCCGGCGACCGGCTGCTGGTGGAGGTCGCCGACCGGCTGCAGTCCTGCGCGACCGCGCCCGGCGAGATGGTCGCCCGGCTCGGCGGTGACGAGTTCGTCGCGCTGACCACCGGCCCGGCCACCCAGCGCGAGGTCGACGACCTGGCCGACCGCATCATGAACGCCCTGGTCACCCCGATCAGCATCGACGGCCGCGAACTGCTGGTCCGCGGCTCCGTCGGCGTCGTCGAGGGCCCGGCCGGCGAGCGCACCCCGGCCGAGGTGCTGCGCAGCGCCGACATCACCATGTACCGGGCCAAGTCGGCGGGCGGCAACCGCTTCGAGCTGGCCGACCCGGAGGCGGACGCCCGCGCGATCACCCGGCACGGTCTGACCACGGCGCTGCCGGCCGCCCTGGACCGGGGCGAGTTCTTCATCGAGTACCAGCCGCTGGTCCACCTCGGCGACGGCAGTGTCCGCGGTGCCGAGGCCCTGGTCCGCTGGCTGCACCCGCAGCACGGCGTGCTCGGCCCGGACCGCTTCATCCCGCTCGCCGAACACACCGGTCTCATCGTCCCGTTGGGCCGCTGGGTACTGGAGGAGTCGATCCGCCAGGCCCGCGAGTGGCGAGAACGCTACGGTGAGGACACCGCCGCGGGCCCGCTGCGGATCAACGTCAACCTCTCCCCGTGCCAGCTCACCCATCCCGGCCTGGTCCAGGACACGGTGGACATCCTGGAGCGGACCGGAGTGGCCCCCGACGCCCTCTGCCTGGAGGTCACCGAGTCGGCCCTCATCGGCGCCGACGACGACCTCCTCAAACCCCTGCGGCGGCTCGCCGAGATGGGCGTCGACATCGCCCTGGACGACTTCGGCACCGGGTACTCGAACCTCGCCAACCTCCGTCGTCTCCCCGTGAGCATCCTCAAACTGGACCGGTCCTTCACCCAGAGCATGCAGCAGTTCCCCGCGGACCCGGTCGACCTCAAGATCGTGGAGGGCATCGTCACCCTGGCCCACAGCCTGGACCTCGCGGTCACGGTGGAGGGCGTGGAGACGGGCGCCCAGGCCGAACAACTCCGCATACTCGGCTGCGACACCGCCCAGGGCTGGTACTACGCCCGCCCGGGCCCACCGGAACGCCTGCACGACCTCGCATTGGTGGATGCGACCGGCTGAGTCGTTGGTGCGGGTTGTGGGTGGTTGCTCGCAGTGGTGAACTCTGCGACACCGGACCGTATATGGGCGGCCAGATTGAGTAGGGAGTAG